>WBXJ01000093.1 GCA_008933045.1 Verrucomicrobiota bacterium | reverse complement strand
TCGATCGTGCGAGAGGGGGAACCGATGAGGCGCTCATAAGCTTCCACGATAACACAGGTGGCCAATGGCATCACGAGGAGGCGTACAACCTCGATAATTAACGCCATCGGTCCGATCTTGTTGACCAGAAGCTTCAGGGTTTCACTGGTCATCGGGCCGGTGTTGATAATCTTCATCACTTCTCCCGCGAGCTGGATTCCCCCATAAAGCCTGACAATAAGAAGCGGCATGAAACAAATCATGAGCAACAACGCCACGCCCTGAAATGAGGCAGTAATTGTGCGGCGGCTATTTTCTAGGCCAGTCCAAGCATCGGTCTTCTGATCAATAATAAAGAGAAAACCGAAGCTCCAAGCAATCGTAAGATAAAGCCCAGGCACCAGAAGTAGTAAGCCGAAGAGTAAGCCGAAGCTCCAAGCAATCGTAAGATAAAGCCCAGGCACCAGAAGTAGTAAGTGGCCGGTCGAGATTGATTGCATCCTAATGGCAAGATAAAGCCCAGGCACCACCAGAATTAAGTAGGCTAACGCGGTGAGGATCGCTGCCAATGCCCCAGCCACAATGAGGGTTGGCATCTGAGTTTGTAACCCAGACCAAGCTTGAAAAAACGTAGTTTCCAGCCCGCGTTTTCTATCTAACACCATCCGAAATAAAGCTCCGTAAAGCGGCCCGATCAGGAACAGCACCGCAAATCCGCCTAGCAGCGGAATAAAGTTGAGTGCCATGTTGACCATCCAGACAGCTAAGCACCCACCGGCAATCGGCATAAAATTCCGATTCAGCAAATCTCTGCCACCCCCCAAGCACCCGCCCACAGTGAAGGGCAGAGAGGCAGGCGTGGCTGGAGGTGGAATCTCCGCCTCGACGTCCTCGGTCAGTTCGGATTCTTGAGTGGGATGAAGCTCAGGAAAACTTGAGTCAAACTCGGAAAAACTGCTAATCGGTCCCCACTCGACTAAACCACTCAACCGAATGTGAGTCCCGGCGTTGGCACGCTTCTCCGAAATCCAACGTCGAATCTGGTCGGCTGACACGGGGCCGTAAGAATTCCCGTTTCCCCCGATCATGTCGTAGTTCGGCACAGTTTGTTTAGAAGCATCAATCATCATTCGATAAAATTAACCAACGAACATGAGCACACCGTATCCTGCACTTAGCAGCAACCCAAGGATGGAAATTATTATTCCTGCAAAAGCGAGGCTCTGGCTCGTTGAATAACGGTGTGGCTCATGTTGAATCTGATAATAACCCGCAACAGAGAAAGCCAGACCCGCTATCGCAAACGGAGAGCAACAACAAGGAAGCAACCCCACGCAAGCGCAGATGAACCCTCCCACTGCACAACCGTTAGCGCGACGTGTCCTGATCGAATCAGAACCCAAAGGCGGGACAGAGGACAAACGAGGAGGAATCCCCCCAAGCCCTGAAAACAGATCGTGGAACTCAGGAAAAGTCGCCAACATTTTCCAAGGGTCGTTTTCAAAGGAAACCATTGACTGACCATTGGCACGCCCCTCCGCCACCCACTGGCGCAAATTCGCCCCCGAAGTCGGGCCATATTCCCGATTATCGTTACCCACGATCCTGTACACCCTCCACTCTCTAAACATAAAACGGCCTCGACGCAAGGTTAGCCAAATTAAGAATCTCAAATGTGCGTTGGAGCGTTGTCACATGATCGTAACCAAACAGCCATTCTTCTGTGACTTACGGTGTGGAGTGTTTGGAGGTGAAGTTTCTATCGATACGTAAAGTTGCACTGATCAGCTACACTTGCTTGAGCTTAATTGCTGCCGAGCCGGTGTTAGACGAGACACGCTCAACCATCGCAAAGTGGGTTGAGGCGCGTCAGTTAATCTCGCGAACGCGTGTGGATTGGCAGTCAGACAAAGAAATGCTGGAACAAAACATCGCCCTGTTTGAACGGGAGTTGAAGGATGTTTCTGAGGCCATATCGAAAGTAGGGACGTCGAGCACTCAGGTGGGAAAGGAGCGCGAGCAGTCTGAGACAGGAATCAAGTTGTCGAACGAGGCACTCGATAAGGCAAAGCAGTTCGCGGCCAATTTTGAATCGCAACTAGTGACGTTAGTCCCTCGATTACCTACGCCGCTGCAGGAAATTTTGAAGCCTTTGCTGAACCGTCTGCCTGCTGATCGGGCGATGACGAAGATGGCCGCAACAGAACGGGCGCAGGTCTTGGTTGCCATCCTGAACGAGGTAGACAAATTCAATAATTCCGTCTCGATCTTCAATGAGAAGCGCAAAAATGAAAAGTTGGAAGAAATCGCTGTGGAGACGGTGTATATCGGATTAGGAGCGGCATATTTTGTGAACGGAGCAGGAGACTTTGCAGGCATTGGCGCACCGGGAAATGCTGGTTGGGAATGGACCAATAAGTCCGAATTAGGCACGGCAGTGAAGGATGTTGTCCGAATCTACCGAAACGAAGGCAGGCCACATTTTGTCTCCTTGCCTGTGTCCATTAAATAACCCCGACTTTTTTTTGAAATGAAGCTGCAATTATTAAAAACCCTTTGTCTCACATTCGCGTTTTACGCAACGGTGCGAGCTCAGGATTTGGGAAGCGTATCCACGGTTGCTTCGGCGGATTTGAAAAAGTCCCTGGCAGACCTCGCGACGGCTCGGCAGAATGTCCAGACCGAGAGACTTCCGTTGGCCCAGCGTCTGGCAGAATTGGAGCAAAAGTTGATTGAACGACGAGCTGAATTTGCGAAAGCGCAACGCTTCCAAGAAAATCAGCTTGTGGAACTGAATGCCTTGAAGACGGAGGCACGCCTTCGCAGCGATGAAGTCAAATACATCGAATCCCTCCTGACGGAATACACAAAAGGATTTCGTTCTAGGCTGCATTTCGCCGAAGAGTCGAATTACAAATCTGTTTTAAACAGCGTGGATAAAGCGACTGCTGCAGCAGACCTGACTGCGGGTCAAAAGTTTGAACAGCTTGCGCCCTTACTTAGTGCGTCCCTAAAGCATGCCGAACAGGCACTAGGAGGGGAGATTTTTGAGGGGAGTGCGCTGGACAGCAAAGGGCGTTTGCAATCAGGAAAAGTAGCGATGGTTGGTCCGGTGGCGATGTTCGCGGGAGGAGATACAGCTGGCGTGATGCAACAGGAGCTTAACAAAGCTGACCCATCGGTTGTGCGCCTCAAAGAACACGTCAAGGAAGCCAGCACTCTCGCTCTCACCGGATCGGGATTTTTATTCTTGGATCCCACTTTAGGGAATGCATTCAAGCTAGCGGCGTTGGATGACTCTTTCTTTGATAAATTAAGGAAGGGCGGCTTGATCATGATCCCGTTAGTAGGAATGGCACTGTTGGTGTTGATTGTGGCGCTGTTCAAATGGATTTCGCTTTCATCAATTAGGCTCGTAACGGAAACGGATCTCCAGAAGGTGCTGAATCATCTGGAGAGTTCTGAGAAAACGCATGCATTGGCACATGCACGATCCATCCCAGGATTGGTCGGAGGATTGTTAGTGATAGCGGTCGAGCATGTGGATGAGAAAAAGGAACATATCGAAGAAATTCTTTATGAGAAAATTCTGGGCGCACGAGGAAAACTTGACCGAGGTTTGGCCTTTCTTGCGCTGTCCGCGACGACAGGTCCGTTGATGGGATTGCTAGGAACCGTCATGGGGATGATCGCGACCTTCGAGGCGATATCGGGCGCGGGATCGGGCGATCCAAAACAGTTAGCGGCGGGCATCTCCGAAGCACTAATCTGTACTGCCGCTGGGATGTCTGTGGCGATTCCCTCATTGTTGTTGCACGCGTTTTTGACCCGTAAATCCAAGGCAGTCCTCGCTAGCATGGAGCACACTGCGGTTGGCTTTGTCAACGGGATCACCACCGACGGGAAAGAATCATTCACCAACGCCTAAAAGGAATCTATGATCCAACAAATCTTGCACACTTGGACCAATGGCGGCTGGGTTATGCCAGCGCTAGCTCTTGTCGCGATATTTGCTTACAGCACTGCCGCCCACGTCTTGATTCTCCTCTATCATCGCGGGCTCACTCGGGCGACCGACCAGCATATTCTGAATTGGGTGAAGGACCCGGAGACTGCACCCGAGAAATTACGGGGATTAATCCGCTACACTCAGGATGAAGGAAGGTCATTACGAGTCATTCAAGGTCGATTTCGTGAAGTGGAGTCCACAAAGGTTCCTGAAACGAACCGGCGGTTGGTGTTTGCAAATGTCTTGGTCATATCAGCACCGCTCTTTGGATTGTTGGGGACGGTGCTAGGGATGCTTCTTACGTTTAAAGCGATCGGCATCGGCGGTAGCTCTACGGCCGAAATTATTGCCAGAGGAATCAGCGAAGCGTTAGTAGCAACACAAACAGGAATGATGGTTGCAATTCCTGGATTGATGATGACCCACGTGGCAAAGCGGTGGCGTAATGAGTATGTTACGTTTCTTCAACGCCTCGAGGGTATCACCCTGCGACATTTTCGTTCGGGCTTCGATGGTATCGTTCGACAAGCAACTGCTAAGGAATCTCCTGTCGCAACGAACCAACACTCCATCCACTCCCTCCCTGAACCACAATTGTCATGAGATTTCGCCGCACATTTGCCGAAGCCGAAGACCCGATCGAGTTGAACCTGATTCCCCTGATCGATGTGATCATGTTCCTCCTGATTTTCTTCGTCTCGACGACCAGCTTTATTGAGGAACCTGGCGTCAAAGTTGACAAACCTCAGGCCGCAACGGCAAAGCAACTCGAGAAGAATAGCATCATTTTTGCTGTCACACCTGACGGAAAAATTGCGTATGGCGGCAAGGAGATTGGTCTTGGAGGGGTGCGCCCCACTGTGAAGCGCCTGTGCGGTAAAGAACCGTTGCCTGTAGTGATTCAAGCGGACGAGAGGGCGTTGTCGGGGATTCTGATTCGTGTGATCGACGAGGCGAAACTCGGTGGAGCCAAGGACGTCAGCTTGGCAACAGAGAAGGGTTGATCTCGTCGATTAACGCATGCGCAAAGTTTATCACACGCCCAGTAATGCGGCAGGAATGGCAGCGGCCATCGCCTTAGGCACCAGTCTAGCAGGGTTGCTCTTTTGCGTCCTCCCATTCTCGCACCTTGTCAACAAGCCACAGGCTAGTTTGGAGCTACGCAAAACAGGGTCGGTCCATACTCCACCAGAAGCGGACAAGGAACTCGCGCCACCAGTGCTCGAACTTGAACGACCGATTGAAGCATCGCCCGAGCCGCAATTGTCAGAGATGCCCCAAGCTGTTCCATTAAGTGCCGATTTGGAAGTGGCAGCCGGCTCTGGTGGTGCGTTGGCTGGATTCGGTCAAATCCGATCACTCGCTGCGGTAGAGGCTGTAGGGCAGGATGCGTTTGATGTTTCCGACCTAGAAAAGCGCCCTGAGGCAATTTCACAGGTCGCGCCTGTTTACCCTTCTGAATTGCGTAAGACGAAGATCGAAGGCGCAGTGACCCTTGTCTTCATTCTGGGGGACGACGGACGGGTTGAAGACCCTCGAGTGGAAACCTCCACCCGCCCCGAATTTGAGAAACCCGCCCTAGACGCAATCCGGAAGTGGCATTTTCGCCCGGGAGAAAAGGACGGCAAAGCCGTTCGAACCTACATCCGTATCCCGATCCGATTCCGCGTTGGTAATAGTTAATTCCCTTTAAGAACTATGAAGACCGCATTCATCCTATTGAGTCTGTTGCTGGTAGTTTCGCTTGGCGAGGCGGCATCGAGCCCAAAAACAGCAACTAATAAAGGTGCGCCTGTAGCATCCGGAACGTCGACTAACTTCGCGCCGATGCCGAAAACTCACGAGCTCGCTTCGATATGGAACGATCCTGAGTTCGCTCGCAGACTTGTAGGGAGTTACGGTTTTGCATCCGATGCTGAGCCTCGACTGAGTCCAGAAGAGCAGGCGGTTTATCGTGATAAAGTGGTACCGCTGCTGCGGGAGGATCCCAGAAAAGCGATGCCAGTGCTGAGCACTTTGGTCAAACCTGAAGCCTCTGCGGTATTCGATTTTACGCTCGGCAATATCTATTTTCAAAACGATGACTTCACTAATGCAGTGAAGTTTTTTGAAGCAGCGTTGGCAAAGTTTCCAGATTATCGACGCGCACAGAAGAATCTGGCTTTTGCCTTGGTGCGAGATGGAAAGTATCCCGAAGCAATCCTGCCACTCACTCGCACGGTCACCCTCGGTGGAGGAGATGGAAAAGTTTTTGGTCTCCTTGGCTTTGTCTAAATGAACCAAAATCGGTTCGCCTCAGCCGAGGCCGCATATGGTCAAGCACTCGTGTTTGAACCAGAAAATGTTGACTTCAAATTGGGTGCTGTAAAGTGCTCGATCAGCACGGGTAACTACGATCGAGGACTAGCACTGCTCAACGAACTGATCAGCTCCCATCCAGATCGTGAGCTCCTTTGGACGCTTCAGGCTAACATCTATATCCAGAAAGAGCAGATGGCCGCAGCTAGTGGTAGTTTGGAGATTCTGCGTCGTCTTGGCAAAGCACAGCCCCAAAGCCTCTATTTATTAGGCGATCTCTACATGAACCAGGATGTCCCCGATTTAGCCTGTGAGGCTTACCTTCAAGCCATCGATAAAGATGGCGGCGCGAATCCATCAAAAGCACTCCGTGCGTCGCAAATCGTGATTAGCCGAGGAGCTTGGGATGAAGCCCGTACACTGTTTTCAAAAATCCGCAGCGCAGGGAAGAAACTAAGCGATGCTGATGAGTTAAAATTGCTCAAGTTGGAATCGAAAGTTGCGCTGGCAACCGGTGGCGGTGCGGTGGCGATTGGTGTGCTCGAGAAAATCTTGGAGCGCAATCCCTTGGACGGTGAGGCATTACTTTTGGCGGGGGACTACTACGCAAAGAACGAACAGATTGAGAAAGCTGATTTTCGGTTCGACACGGCGAGCAAGTTGACAGGATTTGAAGCCGAAGCCTTCGTAAAACGCGCTCAACTTCTTGTGCGTAACAAAAAATTCACTCAAGCCGTTGAGTTCCTTCAAAAAGCTCAACGAGCAAAGCCACGCGACAATGTCCAACGGTATCTGGAAAAAATCGAACAACTAGCACGAGTCGGTCGATCCTAATCTAACTCCTAGGGAGCATCCTCAATGAGTATTCTGAAACAAGCGCAACGAGCTATCGCGCAGTTGCTGCTCCTGCTGATTAGCCTTTGCTCGCATGTTCAAGCCCAAGATACGGGGCAGGTGATAGGTGTCGTAGTTAGCTCATGGGACGCCGCTAATCTCTCAGGCGTGGCGATCACCGTTCGGGGCACTACACTCGCCGCGCAAACCGATCAACAAGGCCGTTACGAAGTTAAAAATGTTCCAGTGGGAGACCAAATTTTACGGTTTTCAAAATCGGGTTTCGCAACAACCACTGTCACCGATGTACGCGTCATTGTGAGCCAAACAACGACTGTCAACGGCAGCTTGCGTCCGGAATTCTTCGACATGGAAACTTATGAGGTCACCGCCGAAGAATTTTCAGAGCAAGCGGAGAAGTTGTTGTTCGACCGCCAGCAAGCGAGTTCGATGTTGGAGGCGATCGGGTCCGAGCAGTTCTCACGCCTAGGTTCTGGTGACGCGGGTGCGATTGTAGCCCGAGTGACCGGAGTTTCCTTGGTGGGTGGAAAGTATGCTGTCGTCCGAGGTCTTTCCGATCGCTACACGCGCACGTTGATGAACGGATTAGAAGTGCCCAGCTCGGATCCCTACCGCAGCTCCCCACAGTTGGATCTGTTTCCATCCTCAATGATTGACCGCATCAATGTGAACAAGAGTTTTACTCCTGATCAGCCGGGCGCCAGCGGCGGTGGCACAATTGACATCATTACAAAACCGTTTCCTGAAACCGCGTTTGTCAAAGGATCCGTCGGGATGTCTTACAATTCACACTCGAACCTCCGTGACGATTTCCTCGCGGATCCGAAGAGTTCGACCAGCATGTTTCTTTCTTCCGACGCGCCTCGGGAGCTTGAACCTCGGCTTTGGAACCTAAATGATGCAACGCGTCCGGACCCAGGCGCGATTGGAAACTCATCCTCACGGGAGACGCAGTTAAGAGCTACCGATAGGTTGACCAAAGCGGATGCAGTGTCTGGGCTATTGCAGGATCTGGGGCTCGCGGATTTTGGCGGCGTAGAAAAGTCATCCCCAGTGAACAGCAGCCTTAATGTATCGGCTGGTAACACCGTGGAGTTCTTCAAGCGTAAACTCGGACTTTTCGCGGGTATGAACTATGCGCGGACATTTCGCCATCTGGGTGCCTTTGAAACCGCCCGCTATAGTGCGGATACTGAGAAACGCCGCGGACTCGAAACCCGTAGCAACATTGGAACGGATCTCGGTGCTAATGCCAACATGGGTTACCACCTGTCGGATAATGCCGAGATCGGACTGAACTTTATGCTGGCTCAAAGTATCGATGAGGAGGCCCGCCGAAATACATGGACGAGCGGTGAACAAATCACGGATGGGGATCGGCAAGAGCAATGGCAACTCCATTATACTTCACGTCAGATTCAGAACTTTCAACTGCATGGAGATCACAGTCTTCCAGATCTTGCAGATTCTAAGTTTAATTGGAACATTAGCACAGCCACGACGAGTCAGAACGAGCCAGACCACCGCTTCATTGACTACACTGTTCAAGCCGATGGAACGCCTCAGTTCGGTGCAAACAACCTGATTATTCCCTATCCTTCACGCTACTTCCGCGACATCAACGACCGCAGTTTGAACATGCGTGCGGATTGGACGATTCCAATTCACTTCTTTAAGGAGGACAGCACGTTCAAATTCGGAATGTGGCACAGCACAACCGAACGAAAGTTTAGGGAACAATATTTTCGCTACGATCTAGTAGATGGATTCGACCCAAGTAATCCGAACACCTACCTCAATGATCCTGCCTATTTGGAATACACCCGAAGTGCATTAACCCCCGCAGTAACTGCCCTGGGTGTCAAGCGATACAATTATGATTTCACTCGATATGTCCGAACGATTAACGGTAACCCCTATTCCGCAGCACAGGATGTGACAGCGGGTTATCCCATGGTAGATCTCGGTGTGTTGTCTTGGCTCCGTCTGATTGGTGGGGTCCGGTTCGAAAAGACCGTGATGGAAATTAACCCTCGTGATCGAGCCTCCTCTGGTCTGAATCAGATTGACCTACTGCCCTCCTTAGGTGCTGTGGTCGCCCTCAATACCAATCTCAGTGTGCGTCTCGGTTATTCGGGTACGATTGCTCGGCCGAGCTTCCGTGAGAAAGCAGATTTTGAGCGAAATTATCTTCCCGATCTCGGCCTTTTTGCAGCAGGCAATCCTCACCTCGAAATGTCTACGGTCAAAAGTTATGACGCGCGTGTGGAATGGTATCCAGCACCCGGAGATATCCTCAGTGCGGGCGTTTTTTTAAAACAATTAACCAAGCCGATTGAGCTCTATGCGTATTCTTTCGATGATTCGCTTACGTTTATTAATCGCGACGCAGCCACCGTGCGAGGTGTGGAATTTGAAACCCGCAAGAATCTTGGATTTCTTAGCGACTCGTTACAAGGGTTCACCCTAGGTGCAAACGTTGCACTCATTCAATCGGAGACAGAGATATTCCCCAACGAGTTTTATTATAAGACTAATGCTCTGGGTGGCACCTCCCGACCGCTCTACGATCAATCACCCTATATCATCAATCTCGATTTGGGTTACGATCATCCCTCTTGGGGAACCTCCCTTACTCTAGCGGCCAACTTCACGGGTGAACGTATTATTCTGACCACAGCGCAGGGTGCGGATATCTATGAGCACGTGCCGATTAGTTTCGACGCTTTAATGAGTCAGAAAATTGGAAAGCATTTCGTTCTTCGTCTTGGTGTGCGCAATATTTTGGATCCCGAATTTCGCCAAACTTACGGCAATGATTTTGACGACTATCTTCGTCAAACCTTCCGCCGCGGACGCACTTTTAGCTTCAGTCTGGGTGCTGATTATTAAATCCGCTTTGGCGCCGGATGTCACCTGATTGTCACAAGTTCGCAACTTGTTCGCAACTCCGTTGCCTCAGGATTCAATCGGCAACAGATTCAGTTGCCGAACTATTATCATGAAAAAAAGATTGATTCAAACGGTAACAATGATGTGTGCCTGCGTGATACTCGCTCTTAAAGGCCAGTCCGCAACCATCATCGCCAATCAACAATTAACAGGAACCATTAATTGGACCCGAGACAACACATACCAATTGAACGGCGCAGTCTTTGTTAAAAGCGGCGCAGTGCTGAACATCGAGGCGGGCACCGTCATCAAAGGCAACAATCTGGGAACATTCGGCACAAACATTGCCGCACTTTATGTCTGC
>WBXJ01000092.1 GCA_008933045.1 Verrucomicrobiota bacterium | reverse complement strand
TGAGCGATTGAGTTGTTCGGCATCACGACGTGCGGCGAACTCCGCTTCGTCAAGTAGCCCAATGCCTCGCTGGAGATTTACCAACATCTCTTCGCGACCCGTCTGGAATTCTATCCGACGCCGCCGAGATTCCTCGAGAGCCGCTCGCTCGCGTTCCAGCTCCTCCTGAGCACGTTTCAGCTCACTCAACCGCTGCTGAGTGTCGCTCACCTTGGATTCCAATTCCTCACGGGAAGGCGATCGTTGGGACGTGGAGGCAGACCCGGCAACGTTAGCACCGGGGTAAGTCGTCTTGGGTGCGGCCTGATAATCGGCATCAACAAAGTCAGAATCGTCGTATTGTGAACCCATGGCTTGAATTTAGCTCGGTCGCGTCTGGTGTAAAGTGGATTCAGGTTTGTTCGAAATTGGCGACCTTTTTGAGCCCCCAATAAAACGGAACCCAACCCACCAAAAAGGATAATCCGAGAAATGACCCCATACAAAGGAGTGTGACTGACACACTTCGCGCCCCCGAGGCCACCCACGGCGAACCGTAAGCCAAGACGGCCACCGAAAACACGATATAGAGGAAACTAACGATGAGACAAAAAGTGCCGCCAAAACCGCTCACAATTTTGCTCGGATTTTCCTCACGAAAATTGGGGTAAATTGCGCCCAATCCCACCGCGAGCCCGTTAAGCGAAAACGTCATGATTGTGATCGCAACCGCAAAGTAGCTAAGCCGAGTAAAGTCTAATCGCAACATTCGGCAGGAGAGAAGAATGAGTCCTAGCGTCACGATAAGCGACGCACTAAAAGCGAGTGTGAACTTTGTTTTGACAGCACGCACCAAACCGAGCGGTGCCAGCCCAAGTATCCACACACGTTTGCCCTCTAACGAAAACTGTGGAAAAACAAACCGCGTCGTCAATGTCGCCAAATTCAGGCTGCAGGCTCCAAGGTTGAGAAACGCCACAGCGTTGACCCAAAACGCGTTCGTCAACTGCGTCGAAAAATGGCGCAGGTTAATGATATAAGCCGCCAGTAGCCCGAACAGAACCAGTGTCTGGCCCCATTGGGTAGTATCGCGCCAGAAAATTCGGATATCTTTGACGATCAGTGCCGCCAAATCTGGTTCCAGCCATGGCAACCAACCGATGACCTTCTCGAGCCCACCCTTTGCAGGCCATGGACTCGACGACGAGGGCTTGTGCCGCCGCCCGAATATCCAGTGCCCAAAAACGCTGTTGCGGCTCTGCACTGCCGACGCTGCATCGTAAAAAAAATGACCGGTGTAGGTCAGGCACAAAAATCCGAATAGCAACACGTTGCTAAGCAGAACCAACGCAAAAAAACCTGCGGTAGCGAAGGCTCCCTCCGCCCAGTGAAGGACGCTCGATGAAAGCCAATAACTGGGCAACAACGGAAATTGGGCAAACCGCGTTTGCATCAGCATCTGATCCAAGATAGCCAACACTCGCACCTCTAACATATCCTCGGTGAGCGGTTCCGGTTGAGGCCAAAACGCGACCACACTGAGGAGAGTCAACCCAATCAAAACGCAACTGACCTGAAACGATCGTCGATCCAAATAGCGTGCCAACACGACTGCAAACCACGAACCAAGCACGGAAGGAATCACGACAAACATTCCGACAAGCAGAATTGTGAGCACGTAAAAATGCCACGACACTCCACGCATCAACCCATACGCCGCAAGCAACGGCGCGATCAAAAATACGAACGCCCACGAAGCGAGAAAAGCGGACTCAATAAATTTCCATTGAAAGATCGTTTCGCGTGAGATTGGCAAGGTCACCAGAAATGCCGTCTCCCGATTTCGAAACAGATTACTATAACTAATCACAAGGCTGCTCAGGAGCAACAGAATGAAGAGGAACGCAAAAAGAATGAACAACAGCCGCTCCGTCAACAACGCACCCAACCCGGGGAATGTCTCCAAAAAGCGAAGTCCACGATAGAATAACCAGAAAGAAAGTGCCAGATATCCACCCGTACAGATCACGACCATGATGACCCACAAGGGCGATTGCACTGCGGTGGATTGAAATCGCCGCAACAACTGACGCAGATTGACCTGGAGCAATAATCGTAGCGGGTGGATTGCAGCAGTCCGGCTCATTGAGGTTTTGAGGTCGGCGCGTGGGTGTGGTCGGACAGCAAGTTTGCCTCGGCCATAGTCAGCGCTAGAAACACGCTCTCCAACGCCCCATCCACACCGCTTTGACGACGCAACTCTTCCTTATTTCCAAGCGCGACCAATCGCCCGTGATGGATAATGCCAATACGATCCGCCATCTCTTCGGCCACGCTCAGTTGGTGCGTCGAGATAAAAACGGTCATCCCAAGCCTTGTTTTCTCCTTCAATATATCCTTGAGCACCCGTGCGTGATGAGGATCCAACCCCACCATCGGCTCATCCAGAATGATCACTTCGGGGTCATGCAGCAGGGCCGAAACGATCGCAACCCGTTGACGAGTCCCGTGCGAAAGTCCCTCGATACTTTTTTTGAGGTAGGCTTCTAGATTAAATCGCGCCACTAATTCATGCGACCCTTTTACAATCGCAGCCTCATCCATCCGAAAAAGTTGACCCGTAAATCGGAGAAATTCTGCGGGCGTTAATTTGTCGTAAAGAAAGGGGAAATCCGGCACATATGCCATGCGCCGTCTGGCTTCCATGGGCTGAGTTTGGACATCGAACCCAGCGATTCTAGCTTGCCCAGAACTGGGTTTGATCAATCCCGAGAGCATCTTGATCGTGGTCGTTTTTCCTGCAGCATTCGGGCCAAGCACCGCAAAAAACTCCCCGCGCCCGACGGTGAGACTGAGTTCATTCACGGCGGTCAGATCGCCAAACCGCTTAACCAATTGCACGAGTTCGATCATTAGATTTTTTAAAGATTCAGCAATACGTCACTCACCAAATGCACATCCCCAGGCAAATCGAGGCGAAGGATTTCTCCCACCCGACTCACAATCACCACCGCTTCATACCTGTCAATAATCCGTGCCTTCAGACGGTAGACCCGCACCTGAGAATGGCCCAACTGAAGCCAATCCGTCCGCGCTTCCCATTTCAAATTCAACAGATTAAAATTGGTTGTGCCTCCCCCCGAAAGTCCAGCCAGCAATTCCAACGGAAGTTCGACTCCAGACTCGTCCATCAGTTTTTTGGGATCGCTAAAATCCGAAAAACGAACCGTTTTTTTCCAAGGTTTCTCACCGTCATCCATCTTGAATGTCACCTCGCTGAGCGATGATTTTGCGTGCACCTCCCAGGTCGTTGGCTTGAGGGTTCCTTTAAGCATCAACTCCCGCCACACATGATTCGTGCCGAACTTACCAGTCCCATTGATGCGAACATGACCTCCCGTATCCGCCAGCAGCAGCGTTCCCTCCAAGGTGACTTCATACCCCGCAGGGGCTTCGACCATGCCTTCAAGATCATACTCCTCGCTCATTCGTTTGCCGGTGGCTGTCTCCTTACCCACGCTCGGAATCCAGCGCAGGTAACCCAGCTTTTTACCTTGGCTCGAGAGTTCCAGCATTGAGTCATCGGGCGCGGTCAGAATTTTTTCCCAGACCACACTCGCTGGAATTACAGCACCGGCCTCGCGCGCACCACCGAGTTCCGATCTCCATAAAAGCGTGCTCATGGTGACCCAGAAACCCAACACCACAATCAGGATCACGTGGCGCATCATAGCTCGTTACCGGCGAGACACAGGGACATTGATGAGTTGACCCGCGCTGAGTTGGCCCGCATCAATCCGTGGATTTGCAGCCTTCACCGCGACCGCACTCACCCCGTATTGCACGGCGATCGAGTCATACGTTTGCCCGGCTTTCACCAGATGAGTCCGATTCACCACTATCGGTGCAGCTCGGCGAGGGGCTTCGCTGGAACTCGGCGCAGAGGGGCGCGTCGCGATCGTTGCCTGTGGCGATGGGGCGGGCGGGCGTGGCGCGGTGCGGTTCTGATTACTTGGAGCACTCGGCGGCAACACCGTCCGGTTCTGTGGCGCGGGAACGGCCGACCGAATGTAATTCGTCACCGTATTTGTCACTCCGAGAGGTCGGCGTGCGAATAATTCTTTGAGCGCGGCCAGTTCGGTTTTTAACGCGGTGCTTTCGAAACGATTCGTGGCGATTGTCGCACGGTTGTTCGTCATCTCGATCCGGAGCGCGAGATTGTTCGTGATCAACTGATCCATCTGCCTCTGCACATCACGAGCCACCACCCCGTAGGAAACCGACTTTGCAATGTCGATCTTCATCGCTTCCATGTGCATCTTCACCACTTCTCCTAAATCCGACTTCGGACGCAACCGAAGGTATCGATCCAGATGATAAATCGCCGCGATAGGATCATACGCCTTGTCTTTGTAGATCATTCCCAACTCGAAATGCGCCAGCGCGGAGTTTGGGTTGTTGTTCAACACCCGCACATAAGACTCCGCCGCCCCCGAGTAATCATAGCTTCGAAATCGGTTTTTACCTTCAATAAAGTAAGGGTCTTTATCCTCTTCGTAAGGCTTTTGAGAGTTTGGAAAACATCCACTCCAAACAAAACCGAGGCAGGACAATAAAAAAATACGCCAGATTGCTGGCCAGTTACTCATCCGCCCAAAATAAGCCAACCGGACTCCCGAAGCAATCACGCGATGGCCCCAAGTGCTCCGCAAAAAGATTTAAAGTGGCAAAAGTTGCAGACGATAAAACTTAACTACCCCCGGCGAGCTCGTGTCCTGATAGGTCGAGACGTCCCCGGTAGCCGTCACAGGTGATCCCAACTCTTTCCACGGTTGTTTCAGACTTAACTCTGGCCGAGAATAAATTTGATAACGCCTCCCCAGATCGCTCCTCCACTCGATTTTGGATCCCTGACTCGTCATCTTCACCGATCGAATCAAAAAGCTCACAGACCCCGCGACCGTTGGATTCGAGCCCGTCGCTGCTTCAAATTGATTACTAAAACCATCCCCATCCGCATCAAATCCAGGCGCGGCATTCGCTGCGGTCCAGAGCGGGAAAAACTGGCGTTGGAAAAAATCATCCAGCCCATCAAAATTATCATCAGGAAACGCCGGCAAAATCTCAAGATACCCGTTGGCATAGGCCACATCCGCCCCCCGTCGTACCACAAACGAACGCAGCCCCGGAGTCGCATTCGCTGCAACCGAGGCGAAGGCCACCAACGCATGCGTGTTATTTGAAAATCGGTTCGTCAAAAATTGCGTCGGTCCCACCGTGATCCCGTCACCCGTCACGCTCAACGTGGTGCCCGGCGTCACGTTCGTCGAAGCGATTCCGATATAAAAATTCTGGCGGCCCAATTCGACCTTCACCGCTGTCCGATCCCGAGTTTCCGCACCCGGGATCGTGTTCGGATTGTTGACCCCAAAAATCCGCAATGGTGGAAGTCCGGCAACGACCGGGATATTCACCGTGTTCGTTTGGAGACTCACCACAACAGCGGACAGTTGAGCCGAGGGACGAAAACTAGTGTTCGCCCCAACATAATCGGCCGCGATATCCCGACCCCGAAATAGCGAATACTGTTCCGTCGCGGTTACAGGATCCAAAGGAGTCGCCCTCAGTTCATAACTCCCCACCGGAAGCGCGGGCAACCTGTAACTGCCATCCGCCCCAGAGATCGTCCCCGCCGCGATATTCCCCTGCAACGTCTCAGCAAACACCGCAGCACCGAAAACACCCACAGCCCCTGCCATCACGCGCCCTCCAATCGTCCCCAACTGACTCCTAAACGATTCCAACGGATAAAGAAACCGGACGCCCGCAATCTCATCCACCGAAAGTCCCACCGACGTACTCACCCCGTTGGCAGCAGGAATCACTGTCCCTCCACCCACAGGTGTGTGATCCAGCCCAATGAAATGCCCAACCTCATGCAACACCACCGCCTCCACAAACTGCTCCGCCGACCGCGTATTCGTAATCGAAGTGAACCAAGAAAAATCAAGACCGTTGAGCACAATATCCGCCTCCAAAATATTATTCTCCGCATCCAGTTCCAGCAGAGTGTAACCGCGGAGATTCGTCAGATCCACCCCACCCACCAGCCGCGTCTTCTTTGCCCAGAACACCAGATTCGTCTTATCCCCCGACGCAATGACCTCCGCCTTGGGTGCCAACCCCGCATCTTCAAAACGCAGCGAAGTGCCCGGAACCGCTTGCCATTGCGCGAAACTTGCCCGAACGGCATTCAACTCTGCGTCACGATTCCCCGCTGACCACGCATCCGTCGCAAGATAATAACGAATCGCTTTGGTGATCGGATTGACCAATCGGGAATCATAAACCACACCGGCCAAATTCCACCTCAACACATTTCCATCACCATCAATATACGGCACAAACCCCCACGCCCAACCCGTACACCAAACCAACAAAACAAAACGATAAAATCCACTCATGGCAGCTCAGAATTAAGACCCACGGCACGTCGTTTGAAGTCATCCACACTCAGTTTACCTTGACCAAACCCCACTAGAACCCAGCGGCCATCCTCGCCTCGCTTCAAAAAAACAACACACGATTCCTCCAGCGCGAACTCCGGCTGGCCCGTCACCACGACCTTGCGCTCACCGAGAACACCACCCGGCAGATAAAAAGAAATTGAATTTGTCGACTTGACCGAGCCTTTCCATACCGACTCCACCTCCATATCCACGGTCGTCTGAATCCCTGCCTCCCCCAAATAAGTCACCGATTTGCTCGCCACACGTCCCAAGGCGACCAACTCCGCACCCCGAACCAACTCCGGCAACGTCCACACCCGCGCAGAAACCTCTCCCAAAGCAACCACCACCAACCCCACCACCAAAAGGCCCACAAAAAAAACACGCAAAAAGCCCCCAGTAGCCCAAGAAAATGGCCAGGCATGGATCAACCCAAAGTCCGCATTTTGCATCCCTCAAGGATTCGATGCCATCGATCCCAAATCAAGTCATTTCAGTAAGGGAAATGGGCAAGCTAGGACTAATTCATGAGAGGTTTTTGAGTGAAGGACGGTTGGTTAATACCAAGTTAATGGCTCGGGTGTTTTGTTGCTGCTTCATCAGGGCTTGGAAAGTCGTGGTCGTCACGCGTTCGGGACGGCGTTGATCCGCCCGCCATTCCATGAACAGGCTTGGCAGGTTGTGTAAAGAAATCTGTGTAAGTGGTTTTTGGGTTGGTTTTTGTTGATGTGATTTTCCCAGCTTCGGCAGCCGGATAAAACGAGCAGGGGGCGAGCTTCGAGCCCTAGCTCGCGCCCCCTGCGGTCGAATGGTTTTAGATCATTCATTGGCTCTCAGTTCGGTTGCGGCATCTTCTTGCCGACCACACTCAAGAACGCTCACTGCCAGAATTTCGCGAAACCATCCAATCCAGCCCAGCAAAATACCTCGCGCTGATCGCCGCCTCATGAGTCAAAACGAAAGACCCTGGACAAACCCCACTTTCCAGCTTCACCATCCAAAATATCTTCCGAGTTTCCTCCCTTCATTGCCAATTTCATTCAGCCCCTCATGAGTCCTCGGCTCAATCCCAGCGAAACCTTTTCTTGAAACAGCCCTGGGCTTCACAGCCTTGCTCAAGGTTGTGGTCCTACTCAAAAATCAAGATGATCACCTCTTGTGGAACTAAAATGCTCCAACAACTTCGGGATGCACCCGTTTCAGAATTAATTCGGGGTGTGCTATTTCCAAACCTCCCACCATTTCTTCAATTTGAAATCAGTCATTTGGCAGGTCTTGCATATGAGAACAGATTTGCCGTTCCTTTCTTCAATATGGCTCTCCCCAGTGATGTCCAGTCCGCAACTTGGGCATTTGCCCGCAGAGTTGGGCGCGCCCACTATCAATTCCGCAGAGGTCGAACGCCCTCCGCTTCGCAGATGGGCAATATAGGCAAGCTCGTTTATCGCAGCCTTATTACCAGATTCGTGTTTCAGAGACTCTTTGAAAATGGCCTCCGCGCGGTCGAGTTGACTCATCTCAACTAAAACCCATCCCCGCCCTCGCAGGGCTCGCGCGACATTAACGGGAGAAACATGCAAACCAACCTTGGTCACTGAGTCATACAGCCTCAGTGCTTCATCAAAGCGGCGCATGTGAGTCAACGCTACTGCTTTTTCAAACTTGAAATTAGGGTTGGATGGTTCGAGGGCGACGCCCCGGTCGAGAAAAGCCAATGCCTCCCCGTATTCCTTGGCCGCAACTTTCAGGAAACCTAAGTGAAAACACGCTCTTGGATATGCACTTCCAATCCAGTTAAGTTTTTTGCCAGAGAGTATTTTGTCAGTCTCGTCTTTGTCCATGATGTAGGTGACAAAGTGCAGAAACTCACTCTTATCCCAGAACTTGATATTCACGCCTTAAGAGTCCACGAACTGGTAAGTGTATTGGGTGGGTGCTCGCTTCATGACATCCAAAAGGAAATTCTGTGCAGTTATTGTGTCCCCTGCTTGGATCGCGAGGATTGCCTTGTCCACTTGTTCAACGTCGGCTGTCTCAGTAGCTGTCATAAAGCTTTGAGTGTTCATAAACGGTATCAACTGATGCCCGTAAAGTGTCGCATTTCGCTTGAGTCTTTTTCCTTTTCCGGCAACAAACTTTGAAGGCGTCCGTTCACTTCCGCTAGCTTGTCGTAATCCTCGGCGGCGATATGCTTCTTACCAGCTTCGATCAAATTCTTGGCTTGCAGTTGGTCGTTGAAAGTTTGGCGCTTGCTGAGTAAATGCTGAAACCATCCGACCAAAAAGTCTGGCGTGCGACGAAGAATCTGGAATGAGATGCGGCGGAGTCGGTCTATTGCCGCTTGAAGTTTCAGCGGATTCGTTGAATTCAAGAACGTATGCTCTTGGGTGACAATTTCGTTCAATTGCCGCTGTTCAAGGTCATTCCCGTTCGTGTTCAGGATTTCGGCGACCTCACCTTTCGCTGTCTGGTATTCGATTCGCAACCGTTCTACGCGCTTACCAGAAGTTAGCTGATTGAGTTCTTGGGCTATCTTGCGTTTGCGGTCTTCAAGTTTGTAGCGGTTGTCTGTCACGTCATCCAAAGCAAGGAGCATAACTTCGCCTTGAAGCTCTTGAACAGGCGCAGTCAACTTTTCCATCTTCTCGACTACTTCGTAGTTTTCGTTGCCCATTGCTTCCGATTTCTCTTTTTCAAGTTGTTCGTCCAGCATCCGCACTTCCTCGGTCAGCGCCTTCACATTCACATCGCGAATAGTTGGAGTGAATATTTGCGAGAACTCCGGGCCGGATGGATTCACATAGGCATGGACGGTTAGGTCGCGAGATTCGGACAGTTCAAAAGTCAGGTCAATTTCCGTGCCGCGCAAAATGTCGCGTTTGAGTCCTTTGCCTGAGATCTCCAAGTAGCCAACTGTCTTGTTCGCGGTGAAATGATTTTCAGCCTGTCCTTCGACAACGATGATCCGAATCTGGTCGTCAGAGCCATGAATTATCGCTTTGCTCACGTCCACGGTTTTTTTGGCCTTCGCAGGGAGGATGGAATTCTTGGAAAAGATTCTGTCCAAAATTGTGTCGTGGTCTTTGTCCTTCACGAGGCTCAAATCTTCGGGAAGCATTTGTCCCGCGACGCTATATTTGCCTTGGGCAATCTGAATGGAATCATAATCGGTCAGGACGGGGTTGTTCTGTCCGTCATAGACTTTGAAAGTGAAAAGATTGTAGGTGTTTTCGAGAAGCGGCAAATCCTCGACGATTCGCGGCGAAAGTTTTTTTAACCCGCTGTCGTATCCGCCATCTTCTCGCGTGATGCGATAGAAGAAGCCATTCGCCTCACCTTCCACTTTTGCCGAGAACATTTCCTCGCGTTCTTGGGAAGCGCGATTGTAGGCGACTTTGATTCGCAATGTTCCGAGCGCGGTGGGCTTATCGGCTGTCTTTTCGCCAAGGTTTATTTCCTTGGTAGCTGCGAAGTAGGCAGCGCCAACGACGATTGCGTTTGTTGGGTCAATGCCAGTGTTAACCTTAATCCCAAGCAGTTCCTCGATCCGCTTCCGCACGAACGGCGTATAGGTTGCGCCCCCAACCATCAGCACAAACTTCAAATCCTGTGGGCGCAGAGAATTTCGCGTCAGAATCTTTTTCAGCATTTCAGCGGCGTTATCAATGACCTCTTTGATCACGCCCTCGTATTCCGAACGAGTTACCGGGGTGATTAAGTCAAACATCTTGCCGTTATCATCCTCAATGCTAAATTCGATTTCAGCGCAAGTCTTTGAAGATAATTCAATCTTGGATTGCTCGGCGAGGTGAAGAAGATGATACCAGAGTCGGTTATATTTTCCCGTCTCGCTTTTCATCTGCGCGAGCAAGTCGGTAAATTTACCTTTTTTTTCAAGTTGTGGCGCGATGATGCGCTCGACGATAAGAACATCGAAATCCGAACCGCCAAGAAAATTGTCGCCCTCGTGATCCACAACTTT
>WBXJ01000091.1 GCA_008933045.1 Verrucomicrobiota bacterium | reverse complement strand
TGGATTTTGAACAAAAAACCGCGAGGCGTCAATCTCGAGCGGGTTGAGGAACTACTGCGTTCGCTCTAATTTTTAGGCTTCGTCCTTCAAGAACACCATCTTCAGAGTGCTCCGAGTGGTCGCGGCAGCAGCGAAATTATCGAGAAGGGTTCCTGCTGCTGGTGAAGCCATCGGTTTTGCCGTCAAGGCGACACTAGGTCGCAGTGCCGAACGCAACGCACCCTCCACCAGTTCGCCGCAGTGGATCTTCATCGGTGGCAACGGGCCGAGGTCTCGCGCTAATTCCTCACCGCTCAACGCTAACGCTTCATCGACCGTTTTTCCTCGGATCATTTCTGTCGCCAAACTTGCCACGGCAATCGCGGTCTCGCACCCGAACGTCTGAAACGTGGCTCGGTCGATCACCTTTTTACCGTTCTCATCCTTGAACTTAACCCACATCCGAACCATGTCTCCGCAATTAGGGCTACCCACAGCACCGACTGCATCCGCAGATTCCATCTCACCCATGTTCTTGGGGTTGGCAATGGCTTCCGCAATCTTTTGTTGTAAATCGGGGTTCTCCATAATCATTCTAGTCGATAACGAGGAACGGTTTTATCGACCTCGTAGGACCATGCGTCCAGACCTCCCCGCAACGCTTTCACCTGCTTGAATCCATGACCCAAAAAATAGGCGGCGGCATCCATGCTTTTGCCTCCGAGATGATCGTAGATGACCACCAGTTCTTCGCGTCCCCAGCGACCCAGTATTTCCTGCATCAATTCTTGCGTGAAGAGTGCTGATCCTTCGATCCTCGCCCCTTCCCATTCCTCCCGGGTGCGGATGTCGAGCAATCGAGGCGGTTGTGACGATCGCAGGGCCGTAGCCAGTTCGGACGGGGCAATTTGCATCGCGAGATCCTGAAGGTGACTGGATTCGATATGGCGGATAACTTCTTCGACAACCAAATTACCATTGCGTGCGGCTAATTCTCCAAGCGTTTCCGTCAGTTGAAATCCGCAACTGCTACACCCACCAATATGGTAACGTTTGAAAAGGGCACGCTGCGCTCCAGGATAAGCCGATAGCACCTGTTGCATGGTATGCTTGTCGGCCAGCGCGAGTGAAATTTCTCCGTTCATGCACCTCTTATTCACCAAAGAATTTTTGAATCCCGCCCATGACCTCGATCATCCGATCCACTTCCTCCGTTGTGTTGTAAAAATAAAAACTCGCACGCGATGTGGAACTGACGCCGAGCTTTTTCATCAACGGTTGAGTGCAATGATGTCCACCGCGCAGCGCTACACCTTGTTGATCCGCGAAGGTCACCACGTCATGCGCATGAATGTTGTGTAGCAAAAAACTCACCAACCCAGCCCGTTGTTGTCGAGGGCCAAAGAGGCGCACTTTTCCCAGACGCTCCAACTGATGGTAGGCATACGCACCGATCTCCAAATCGTGCTCAGCGATCCGGTCACGCCCTACTTGATCCAGATAATCCATGGCGGTATGAAGCGCGATTGTATCCGCAATATTCGGGGTTCCCGCCTCAAACTTGTGAGGAACTTTATTCCAGGTACTTTCGTGGTAATCCACGCTCGAAATCATGTCTCCACCGCCTTGCCAAGGTGTCATGGTTTCAAGTAAGTCCAGCCGTCCGTAGAGCAATCCAATGCCAGTAGGACCGCACATTTTATGGCCCGAAAGCGCAAGAAAATCGCACCCTAACTCCTGCACATCCAACCGACGGTGCCCGGCACTTTGCGCCGCATCGACCAGAGTTGTTATCCCTCTCTTGCGGGCCTGCTCACAAAGCTCCACCACCGGATTGATCGTCCCAAGTGCATTGGAAATATGCGTGAAAGCGAGAAGCCGAACCTTTGAAGTTAAATAGTCATCGAGCCGAGAAAGATCCAGCAGTCCATCATCACCCGTGACGGGCAAAAATGCGAGCGTGGCTCCGGTGCGGCGGGCCAGCATTTGCCAAGGAACGATGTTGCTATGATGCTCCATCTCGGTTAGCAAGATGACATCTCCCGCTTTCACGAATTGGTTGCCCCAAGCGTTGGCTACGAGATTGATCGATTCGGTGGTTCCCCGCGTGAAAATAATCTCATCAGTGTGCGAAGCATTAATAAACCGACCTGCTCGCTCCCGTGTTCCCTCGAACGCAGCACTGGCTCGGTTGCTCAACTCATGGATTCCACGATGCACATTCGCATTATCGCACTGATAGAATCGGGAGAGCGCATCGATCACCACCTGCGGCTTCTGCGAAGTCGCAGCATTATCAAGATAGATCAAGGGGTGCCCATGCACCTGCTGATGGAGTGCCGGAAAATCCTTTCGATATTCTGATAAGGAGGGAGGTTGGTTCACATCAACCCTAGTTGTAAGCGAGCGGCGTCCGACATCATGCTCTGATTCCAAATCGGATCCCAGACAACCTCAACGTGTACGTCCGTCACGCCCGGGACACCAAACAAACGTTGTTCAACGTCGCCTGCAATCACCCCACCCATGCCGCAACCCGGAGCGGTCAACGTCATCTTCACCTCCACCTTATTTCCACCTTCTTCCAGTGGGGTGACCTTGCAATCGTATATCAATCCCAGATCCACCACGTTCACTGGAATCTCCGGATCGTAGCAGCTTTTCATCGCCTCCCAGAGTCGCTGTTCATCGACGGGGCCGGTCGAACCTGTATTGGCGGTCGCAGCCGATTTGGGCTCGATGCCCAACGCATCAGCATCGCGTTCACCAATACGCGCCATGACTCCGTCTCCGATCACTGTGTAAGTTCCACCCAAGGATTGAGTGATAGTGACCTCGGTTCCCACCGTAAAACGGTGAGGCGTCCCTGAGGGAATCATGATCGCGTCGCAATCACGCCGCAAAAGTATGGGTTCAGACGAATGCATAAGTTTACTCAGTAGAAACAGGTTGTTGATCCCCCTCGAGAGCAGACATCGCCGCCCTCCAACCCAACAGCGCGCACTTCACGCGTGCCGGAAAGCGATTCACACCGGACAGTACCTCAAGTTTTCCTAAATGATGGTTGGGAACGATTTTTCCTGTCGTGATCAAGGCGTGGAACTCTTCAAATAACTGCTTCACTTCCTCCCTAGTTTTTCCCTTCAATGAATCTGTCATCAAGGACGAGGATGCTTTAAAAATCGCGCACCCATCCCCCTCCCAACGGAGGTCCTGCACGATATTATCCTCCGTTTTCAGATAGATTTGCATCTGATCTCCGCACAGCGGGTTCTGGCCACGAGCACAGCAATTCGCCCCTGCCAGCATGCCGAAGTTATGCGGCTTCTTGCTGTGATCCATAATCACCTGCTGATAGAGATCGTTGAGTTCCTCGAACATAACCTGACTACCGTCATCAGCAACCACCTACGCGCTACGCTCGCGTTCGAACAAATCAAACATGATCTGATCTAACTCCACTCGCACAGGCTCGATGCTGATCCGGTTAATGATGTCGCTTGCGAAAGCGTGTACTAACATCCGCCGAGCGGCCTCTTTGCCGATCCCCCGAGCACGCAGGTAGAAAACCGCCTCTTCCTGTAACTGACCTACCGTAGCACCGTGAGTACACTTTACATCATCCGCAAAGATTTCCAACTGCGGCTTTGTTTGGATAGTCGCTCCATCGGAGAGGAGTAGGTTGCGATTAGTCTGTTTCGCGTCAGTTTTTTGGGCATCAGGTCGAACAAAAATTTTCCCGTTGAACACACCCTGTGAGTTGCCATCGAGAATCCCATGATAAAATTCGTGGCTATTGCAGCGCGGTTTGGCATGGTGAATCGCCGTGTGATGATCCACCAATTGATCGCCATCAACAACATACAAACCGTTCATGACGCATTCGCAACCCTCAGCATCCAACACGGGATTGATATTCACACGCGCAATTCTCCCCCCCATCGAAATTGAATGGGTGATCAGGTTGCTGGAACGTGATTGGTGCGCATGAACTGTTCCCACATGATAGGCACTCGTGCTCTCCTGTTGGAGCCGGCAATGCTCCAAATGCGATGCCTCTTCCATCACAATTTCCGTGACCGCATTAGTCAGCGTCGAACCATCCGTGAGGCTTTCATAGCTCTCCAATATCCGAGCTTCGGAACCGCGCTCAGCCACGATCAACACTCGGGGATGAGTAGTAGCACCCGCCTGATTCGATGTAGAAACAAATAGTAGGTGGATGGGGGTTTTAACGTGCTGATTCGCCTTAATCCGGATCGCAGCACCCTCCTCCATCATCGACGTATTGAGAGCGACAAAGGCATTCTCGTCGGCTCGCGCATATTGTCCGAGGTGCTTCTGCACCCAGCCCAAGTTTGATTGCGCCGCTGTTTTAAGACTGTGAATCTCTACTCCCTCGTCCAAAAGTTCAGATGAAGAAAGTGTTGTCGAAAAACTGCCATCAATAAATACGACCCGATAAGTCGGCATTTGCCCAAACGTAAACCGCTCTAACTCACTTCGATCAACTTCCCGTTTCTCCGGCGAATGTGTGGGTAAAGCCGCGATCGGGGCGACATTAGTAAACCGCCACTCCTCATGATCGGTGGTGGGAAAACCGAGTTCGCAAAAATGAGCGTTGCCCGCCCGGCGCAAAGCGGTTAACCAAGCAGGAGCCACTGCCTGCTCGCGGCTTTCCAGTTGCGCATACGCCGCTGAAAACGGGCCGTCGGTACGCGTTGGGACACTAGGGATCAAAGGTCTCGTGGTCATGATCACCTCGCTCCAGCCAGCGATGGTTGCTGACTCGGGGTCTGAGCACGGTATTCCTCAAGGAGCCAGTCATACCCCCGTTCTTCAAGATCAAGGGCCAACTGTTTACCACCTGTTTTGATGATTTTTCCATCATACAAAACGTGCACAAAATCCGGCACGATGTAATCAAGCAACCGTTGGTAATGCGTAATGATCAACTGCGAATTGTCGGGGCGTTTGAGTTTATTGACTCCTTCAGCTACCAACCGGAGGGCATCAATGTCTAACCCCGAGTCGGTCTCATCAAGGATCGCGAGCTTAGGCTCTAGCACTGCCATTTGGAAAATCTCGTTTCGCTTCTTCTCTCCTCCCGAAAAACCCTCGTTCACAGGGCGGTTCAGTAAGGATTGAGGTAACTCCAATACCTTCATCTTCTCCTTCACTAGGCTCAGAAAATCAAGCGCATCCAACTCAGGTTCGCCTCGGTGTTTTCGCACCTCATTAAAGGCCGCCTTGAGAAAGTAGGTGCTGTTCACCCCCGGAATCTCCACTGGATATTGAAACGCAAGAAACACTCCCTCCCTCGCTCTTTCCTCAGGCTCCAGATCGAGCAAATTGTGGCCATTGTAGAGCACTTCGCCTTCCGTCACTTCATACTCATTACGACCAGCAAGCACTTGAGCTAATGTGCTTTTACCACTGCCATTAGGCCCCATGATCGCATGCACCTCCCCGGGCTGGATCCTTAAATCGAGCCCTTTGAGGATTTTCTTTCCTTCGACCTGCGCGTGCAGATTCTTGATTTCCAACATATTCAAACTCTTTAAAATTAACAGTATTTCGCAGTCGCCTGCGCCTTAGCCGACACTTCCTTCTAAACTCACGCCTAGAAGCTTTTGCGCTTCTACCGCAAATTCCATCGGTAACTGTCTAAAAACCTCTTTGCAATAACCGTTCACGATCATGTTGATCGCGTCCTGCGTCGAGAGCCCGCGCTGGCGGCAATAAAAAATCTGATCCTCACCAATCTTTGAAGTTGAAGCTTCGTGTTCCACAGTAGAACTAGTGTTTTTAACCTCCAGATAAGGAAACGTATGGGCACCGCATTTGTCCCCTAATAACAAGGAATCGCATTGAGAGAAATTACGTGACCCTGTCGCACTACGCATGACCTTCACTTGGCCCCGATAACTATTCTGTCCACGCCCAGCGGATATTCCCTTGGAGATGATGGTGCTCTTCGTGTTCTTTCCGATATGAACCATCTTAGTCCCCGTGTCTGCTTGTTGGTAATTCGTCGTCAACGCGACGGAATAAAACTCACCAACACTTTGATCACCCTTCAGGATTACGCTTGGATATTTCCAAGTGATTGCAGAACCCGTTTCAACTTGTGTCCACGAAATCTTAGAGCAAACCCCTTTGCACAAACCGCGTTTCGTCACAAAGTTATAAATCCCGCCGCGACCCATTTCATCGCCCGGATACCAATTCTGAACCGTCGAGTATTTTACCTCCGCTCGATCCATTGCCACAATCTCTACAACCGCTGCATGCAACTGGTTGGTATCTCGGCGCGGCGCGGTACAACCCTCGAGATAGCTCACGCTTGAACCTTCCTCAGCCACAATCAGCGTGCGCTCAAACTGACCCGTATCCACGGCATTGATCCGGAAGTAGGTCGAAAGCTCCATCGGACACTTCACACCTTTGGGAATATAACAAAACGATCCATCGCTGTAGACCGCCGAATTCAGGGCAGCAAAATAGTTGTCTGTGTAAGGCACAACCGAGCCTAAGTATTTCTTGATCAGTTCCGGATGTTCTTTGACCGCATCACTGAACGAACAAAAAACAATCCCCATCTCCCCCAGTTTACCCTTAAAGGTTGTTGCCACCGAAACGCTATCGAACACCGCATCCACGGCGACACCCGCCAGACGCTCCTGCTCACGGAGCGGGATGCCGAGCTTCTTGTAGGTCTCAATCAACTTAGGATCTACTTCATCCAAACTTTTGGGGCCATCAGTCTTTTGCTTCGGCGCGGAATAATAGATGATGTTCTGATAGTCGATTTTGGGATAATGAACATTCGGCCAGACCGGTTCCTTCATCGTCAACCAATAGCGATAGGCTTTCAGCCGCCATTCCAATAAAAATTTTGGCTCGCCCTTTTTATGCGAGATCAGGCGGACGGTGTCCTCCGACAGCCCACGCGGAGCTTCATCGGACTCAACATCAGTCACGAAACCGTATTGATACTCACGATTTACAAATTGTTCGATCGTCTCTGTGGAAGTGCTCATACTTCAAACCGTCCAAGGGAACACTGGATCCTTAATTAGAATGATTCTAAACTAGGGCGGACACGCGTTTTTGTCCAGTTCTATCTGTCGGAAAATTTCGAGGACTTAAGCCCTCTGATGCCAGTTAATTGCAGCAGGGTTTGGTCGCGGATTGGTTACAATGGGTGCAGGTTCCGCGAAGTGATAGGTCAAAGCTAGAAATACGATACCCTGCTGGCAGTGGTGCTAATTGGGCACTCCCGCCTTGAGGCAAGTCAATGTCGAGAACTGCCCCGCACGTATCGCAATAAAAATGGCAATGTTCCCGCATATTGGGGCAAAATCGAGCAGGAGCACGATCCAGCGTTACTTGCCGCACCAACCCATGCTGCACCAATGCGCTGAGACAATTATAGACCGTTGCGAACGACAGATCAGGCATCGTGCGCTTGGCTCGCTTAAAAATCTCTTCCGCCGTGGGATGGTCACCGCTGTGTGCAACAACCTCAAACACTTCCAACCGCTGCGGAGTACAACGAAGCCCAGAATTCACCAAACTTCTCGTTAGGTGAGGTCTCTCAAGTGAAGATGTAGAGTCAGTTGTTATAATCTGATACTACAATGACCTCGCCAATCTGTCAAATGATCCTTGAAAATCGCCTGCTTTACAGATTAAGGCTTATTTTCAGCCACAAATTTGATGGCTTTGGTCATGTGTTCCGTAGGATCCTTGAGGTCGTTGTCAGTTTCAATGGCGAGCACCCCGGAGTAGCCGCTTTCTTTAAGCACTTTAAAAAGTCCTTTTAGATTGGCACTTCCTTCCCCAATAAATGTGTCGGTGGCGACATCACCATTTTCGGTGGCGTGAACCTTTTTATCCTTTAGATGGATATCATAGACGCGCCCTTTGTATTCTTTATAGACGGCAGCGGCATCAAAACGAGCACTTGTGATCCAACCTGTATCGAGGCAAACACCAATTCGTTGGTCTCGGTGTTGGAGAAGATTGCGCACAACTGCGGGATTTCCATAATTGGATTTGATGCCGTGGTTATGGATCGCGACCTTGATATCATACTCCTTCACAAGTTCCTCAATGTGATCCAACGCTTTGTAATCACCCGGTTCAATAATGATCACTTTGATGCCCATATACTTAGCGAACTCGAATAACTTACGATCCTCTGCTTTGTTCAATGAGGTACCCGCAACACCAAAGCTGTAGGCCACCAACCCATTTTTATCGAGGATCGCTTTTTTACGAGCAGTCTCCTCCAAGGGTGCCTTAGGATCCATGTGGTTACCGATCACTTCCAAATACTTGATCTTATGTTTAACAGAGAATTCCACAACTTGGTCGAAATTCAGGTTTCGCAATGTCCAGGTTTGGACGCCGAGTTTTAAATCACCCTCTGCCGCGAATGAGACGGGAGCTTGGGTAACAAGTAGCACCATCAGCAAACTGCCGAGGCGAAGGACGTTTTGCAGAGATATTTTCATAGTTCGTTTAAGGATTGGGCTATACAACGCCAAAGAATCGGAGCGTCAATCTGAATCTGACGTTTTTTTAAAGGTTAGTGTTGACGAAATAGGGGCATCAGGTTGGAATGAAGGGGTGAACCACTTACCATCTACTTCGTCTCGCCGACGTTTTCTTGCAAGTACCTCCTTGCTAGCTACCGGCGCAGCTTTACTCCCCAATATCTGGCTTTCAAAAACCGGCGCAGCCCCGCGCAAGGTTTCCGCCAATGGCAAACTGAATATTGCCGTGATCGGGGCGGGCGGGCGCGGGGGCGGAGATACCGATGGGGTCAAAAGCGAGAATATTGTCGCGTTGTGCGATGTCGATTGGGCGCAAGCTGCGGGCCAATTCCAAAAATTCCCTGCCGCGAAGAAATTCAAAGATTTTCGTAAGATGCTCGAGGAGATGAAGGATGGCATCGACGCTGTTGTCGTCGCCACTCCTGACCACACTCATGCCGTCGCAAGCGTGATGGCGATGAGAATGGGCAAGCACTGCTATTGCGAAAAACCGCTCACTCGTTCGATTTACGAAGCACGCATCATGCGTGAAGTCGCTCACGAGATGGGGGTTGCGACTCAGATGGGAAACCAAGGGACGGCACATTCTGGCTTGAGGAAGGGCGTCGAAATCATCCGTTCGGGAGCCATCGGCCCTGTGAGAGAAGTCCATGTCTGGACCAATCGCCCTGTGTGGCCACAGGGACTCGTCGGTCGTCCGACCGATCAACCCGCTGTCCCGAGCACCTTAGATTGGGATCTCTGGCTGGGCCCGGTTGCGGCGCGTCCCTATCACCCTGCGTATCTGCCATTCAAATGGCGCGGTTGGTTCGATTTCGGAACGGGTGCGATTGGTGACATGGGGTGTCACACGGCGAATCTAGCTTTCATGGCACTCAAACTGGGTCATCCGACCAGTGCCGAAGCCATGGTTTCCACAGACACTAACGCCGAGACTTACGCAGGTAAGTCCATCATTCGCTATGAATTCCCGGCACGCGGCGACATGCCAGCGGTGACCTATTTCTGGTATGACGGCGGGAACCGGCCACCACGGTATGTCGGCAACGGGGTCAAATTGCCTGAGAAACTTTCGGACAGCGGGCTCCTGCTTGTGGGTGACAAGGGCGTGCTTTTCTCACCGAATGATTACGGTGCTGAATTTACTTTGTTACCTGAGCAAGACTTTAAGGGTTATGAGGCACCCGCTCCGACGTTGCCTCGATCGCCGGGGCATCATATCGAATGGATTCAGGCTTGCAAAGGCGGGCCCGTGGCGATGTCCAACTTCGATTATGCCGGTCCATTCACCGAGTCCATTTTGGTTGGTACGCTCGCCGTGCGTGCTCGGGAAAAGATTCTTTGGGATGGAGCCGCAATGCGGGTCACCAATAACGAGGCCCTGAATCGCTTTGTGAAACCCGAATACCGCGCGGGTTGGACTCTGTAAACTCTCCAAATTCTTCTACGATACTGTACGCAATGTCCGGATTTATTTCCGGACATTGTGATTTTGGAGGCATCGTTGCGACCTGAAAAAGATTGTCAGTCTCTGTGGAGAGCTTCAATCTGGGTCATGAAATTGCAGCAAGGACAGGTCTGGAAGACGTTGGATGGTTACTACCGAATCGTTCAATGGGAGCGGCTTGAGGTGGAATATAAATTCATCCAAGACTTGAGCACTCGCGATGGTACCCATCATCACACAACCAAAAAAGAATTTTGTCGATTGATCAAAGGTGCAACCTTGCTCAAGCCGGAAGAATCAAAATCCCCGGCCAAGGATTGATCCCTGACCGGGGAAAGCTTTTCGAGATGAGGCAGGTCAGCTTTACTCCTTAAAATCGGTGTCAGCAGTTTTAAGATTAACTTCTTGAATCCACGCGTTGCGATAGCGCACGTCGTGACCTTCGCACTGCAGTTTTAGGCCGCCGGGGGTGTCCTTAATGCCTTTGCCGCCATCATTCCCTCCGTCAATTCCAGAGTTTGGGCCGCC
>WBXJ01000090.1 GCA_008933045.1 Verrucomicrobiota bacterium | reverse complement strand
CAAGCGATAAAATCGTTGGAGCTGATTAGTAGTTACGTTGTTGGTTGCAACGGGTGTCCAAACAGGGTTGGCCAAATCCGGAGCCGCCTCCAAGATTGGGGCACGGAAGCGATAGAATTGTTGAGATTGTTCACCCCCCACGCTATTGCTGACCACTGGAATCCAAACGGAGTTTGCGGAATTCGTAGCGGTTTGCAAAACTACGAGGTTTTTCATGACTATGTTGGATGGTGTTAACGGTACCACGGTTTCCAACGGGTTTTGGATCGGACTCGGAGTCTCTTGCAGCATAGGAATGGTTCTGACCACGGTGTCAGGTCTGCTCACCGGTGCGGAGGGTTTCCACAGGGCTGTCGGCCGACCCGCCAACGAAGTGCCCCAGCCTGTTTTGCCCTGAACGTAGTAAACAGTTGCGTTCCGATCCCCTAGGAAAACATTAGATTCCACCGTCGGCTGGTTTCCCGAGAAGTAGATGCTTGTTAACGCAGTGCAGCCGGCAAATGCACCGATCTTGATGGTGGGTAGGGAACCGTGGATGGTTACGGTTGTGAGCCCTGCACAGCCCAAGAACGCCAACTCTCCGATGGAGGTGACGGTCGTCGGAACGGTGACGTTCGTCAGACCTAGGCAGTTTGCGAACGCACCGGCGTCGATAGACGCCACGCCGGCGGGGATTGTGTAGCTCCCCGTTTTGCCTGCAGGAAAAGCAACGAGTTTAGTCTGTGCCTTGTTAAACAGCACGTCGTTGACACTGGTGTATGCAGTATTGAGTGCGTCCACAGTGAAGCCCGTGTTGGCTGTGCAGCCACCAAACGCGGTCTCTGAGATGGAGGTGACACTCTTCGGTATCGTCACGGTTTTGAGACCTGAGGATTCATAGAAAGCATAGGCAGCAATCGAGGTGACCGGCAGGTTGTAGATCGTGGCTGGAATGACCAAGGCACCCGATGCTTTGGGATTACTTCCTGTGATTGTAATGGTCGTGCCCGTGGTGGTGAAGGTGAGCGGGGTGTTGGTCGGAGTCACGACTGCTGGGCGACCTGCGAACGAAGTGCCCCAGCCTGTTTTCCCAGGGATGTAGTAGACAGTGGCCGTCGCATTACCAGCGAATGCATTGGTTCCCACGGTCGGTTGATTGCCCAAGAAGTACACGCTTGTCAGTCCGGAACAACCCGAGAATGCAGAAGCTCCGATGGAAGTGACGCTACTGGGGATAGTAAGGCTCGTCAGTCCTGCGCAATCCAGAAAGCCAGACGCGCTGATGGATGTAACGCTATTCGAGAGGGTGTAATCTCCCATTTTGCCAGAGGGGAAAACGAGGAGCGAAGTCTGAGCTTTATTATAAAGGACGCCGCCCGGACTGCTGAAGGTGGTGTTGAGCGAGTCCACAGTGAGGCTCGTGAGACCAGAGCATCCCGCAAAGGTATCAGAGGTGATGGATGTCAGGCTCTTGGGTATGATGATCGTAGTTAGTCCAATGCAACCGTTAAACGCCAAGGCACCGATGGAGGTGACTGTGTTGGAAATTGTATAACTTCCGATTTGGCCTAATGGACAACGAAGGAGTGAGGTCTTGGCCTTGTTGAATAACGTGCCGCCGGCACTGCTGAAGGAAGCGTTGAGCGGATCGACAGTGAAGTTTGTGAGACTGGTACAACCGGAGAACGCATTCGTGCTGATGGATGTGACGGAACTAGGGATACTGACGCTTGTCAGACCTGTGGATCCCGAGAACGCCAGTGTGCCAATCGAGGTAACGGGCAGGTTGTTAATCTTGGCTGGGATGACCAAGGCACCTGATGCTTGGGGATTACTTCCTGTGATGGTAATGCTGTTGGCACTGGTCGTATAGGTAAGGGGATCCCTTGGAGGTGTCACGACTGTTGGGCGATCACCGTACGGAGTCTCCCAGCCTCTTTTGCCTTGGATGTAGTAAACGGTGGCGTTGTAATCGCCATACAATTCATCAGATTCAGAATACCAATCTGATTGAGGCCGATTACCGAGAAAATAGACGCTTTTCAGACCGACGCACCCAGCGAAGGCCTCAGACTTAATGAACGTCACACTGGCGGGGATTGTGACGCTTGTGAGATCTTTGCAGAAATAGAAAGCTGGAAATTCATCCCACGAGTTGTTCCCGATGGATGTCACGCCATTGGGGATCGTGTAATCTCCCGCTTTGCCTGGAGGGTAAACAATGAGCGAAGTTTTTGATTTGTTAAAAATAACCCCACCTTCGCTGCTGTAGGAAGGGTTGAGCGGATCCACGGTGAAGCTTGTGAGTTTTGTGCACTCTTGGAAAGCATCGCGAAAAAAAGTGACGCTGGCGGGGATGGAGACGCTCGTGAGTTTTTTGCATTCAAGAAATGCACGATTCCGGATCGAAGTGACGGTGTTAGGTATTGTGTAACTCCCCGCCTTCGCTGCGGGATAACGCATCAGTTTAGTTTTTGATTTGTTAAAAATAACCCCACCTTCGCTGCTGTAGAAAGGGTTGAGAGCGTCAACAGTGAAGCTGGTGAGTGCGGTGCAGTTCTGGAATGCCTCGTTCGCGATGTCTGACACGCTGCTCGGGATCGTTACGGTGGTGAGGTTCGTGTAGCCGAAATACGCAGAGGAACCGAGAGACGTGGTACCTTTTGGGATCGTAACGCTCGTGATACCCTTGCCAAAAGTAACAACTCCACCAAAAGTTGGATCAGGTAATGCAGGTGTTAGGGAATGTACTGACGGCAGGAGGTCGCGAGGTGCGACCGTAGGGGAAAAGAATTTTGCGAGGTCGAGAGTAACGTTGGTGGCAGTAGAGAGGACGACTGGCGCAGTGAGAGAGCTTTTCACCTGGAGCAGCGTGGAACGAAATTCAGACTCCTCCCCAAGGTCAACGGAATCGAGATTGAAGACGCGGGTGACGCCGGTTTTACGGGCGCGAATAAAGGTAGAGGCTTCCGAGTAAAGATTGATTGCAGCCAAGAAATCTGTTTTGGCGGACAGCAGATCACTAACATTGGCAAAAGTGAGAAGTTTGGAATTTTCGGCCAAAATTTGATCGAGTGTTGTGCCCGGATGCTCTCCGTAACCGCGGATGGTCTCCAACTGGACGTCGAGGTTCCATGAAGCAATCGTGCGACAAGCAAATTGGAATGCGTTAAGACCGGCTCGGCACAATTGGAAATCACCATAATCAAACGTGAGGAAATCCGACGTAGTCTCGGCTGGGGTGAAGGTGAAGACGAAATTCTTGTCCGTGATTTTAGCTAGGTTGGCCTCGGAAGCACGCAACGCGGGAACGAGGTTCGTCTTGATAAAAGCCGCTAATTCCGCTGCCGAAAAATTCGCAGGAACAAATAGATCACCATTCAGGTGCTTTCCCGGTGCATTGGTCCAATTGTAAATGTTGCGACCATTGGGGCCAAAACCAAGGCGAGTCATGAGGGCGGAGCAGGCCGGTGTGTCCACAAAGGTGAGGAGTCGAGTGATCGCAACCAATACGTTTGCGTCGGGGTTGTTTGGAGCAAGCTTGAGTGCGGCTTCCGCCTTCGCGTTGGCATTCACTGGTTTTTTTAGTTCGAGTTGAGTACGCGATTGTGTGATTAACTCGTTAACGGTTTGCGAATATGCCGAGGCAACGGAAAGTAAAACGAGAAAAAGGAAGAGTAATATTTTTTTCATGGGTTGTGGTTTGTAGAATGTTGAGACCGAGAGGTTGGAAAAAGCTTGAACACTTTGCTGACGGATCGATCGAAAGTTCGAAGTTCAACTCCGGAAGTCGTGAGCACTAATTGAGCACGAGGAAATTTCATGGTTTCCTCACCAACGCGGAGTTTGACAGTGAAAAGATCCCAAGAGCGATCCGCTTGGAGACGTGCTAAATCGGCAGCAAGTAGTGGAATGCGTGGATCCTGAATCGTGATTTGGAGGTGTCGAATTTCGAAGGGTAGGGCTTGTGTCGAGGATCGCAGTCGGTTTTCAAAATTCGCGAGGTTTCGTTGAATTTGCGTCTCATCCTTAATGTGAATGGAGACATCCTGTGCCACAATCAAAGGCAACAGGCCGATTCGAAAAAATCCCTTTCGTTGGTAATCCCGCTGAATTCTTCCGACACGAATTGTCGCGGCGAGTGTCCCTGTTTCAGTATCGAACACGGGGATCCCAAGATCGGCTGCCGCTGTAAATTGGGAAGTCGCTGGGTTTGCGTGAATGCGTGCGGAGAGGAGGATACAAATAAAAAAAATCAGGAGCAGGGGCGGTAGAAAAATCAACCGTCCTTTGTGTCTGACAGGTGTGGTGCCTTTTTGTTTTTGCATTAAAACCCTTTAAGTGTTTGGTTTTGCACGCAGTATCATGTCACCATCGGTCGATAATAAATTAGTGTAAAACAAACAATTTACGAATTCTGCGTTAGCGACGCAAGAGATATCTTTACCGTAAAAGTAGACTCGCTCCTTGCTGTATAGGAAAAAACGAGCAACAATTAAAAATTCGAAACATCGCTGAAGAGCCAGCAACGGGAACGGATTATTTTGTGGTAGGAATTTGGTGTGGGTCGGGGCTTTGGATGTTCAATAGCTCGATCTCAAAGCGCAGGGCTGCATTTGCTGGCAGTCCGGCCACTTTGTTTTTGCCGTAGGCCAGATGGGGACTGACGACGATTTGCCGGATGCCACCGATTTTCATCCCTTCGACTCCGTATTCTAGACCAGCGATGGCCTGACGTCGGCCCAGGATGAAGCTGTAGGGTTGTCCTGTTTCGTGAGAGTTGCCGCAGGATTCGCCTTTATTCTGCCAGCAACGGTAATGGATCGTGACGAGTTTTCCTCGTTCGGCGACAGCTCCTGTTCCGACTTGGGTATCTTTTATTTTCAGGCCCGACGGCAGTTTTTGGCGGCTCATGTGATATTTTGAATGGTAGCAGACGATTCAATAGTGTGATACGCAGGAATGTAACTGTGGAAGTTCCGAAGCCTGTTGACAAAGGCTATTCGCGGACACGAGAGTTGTTTGCATGATCAGAGTGTCATCGAAGAGACTCCGAGCCACGCTTGGGCTAATTAGTTTGGCTGTGTTGATAGCCGGTGTCTGTGTGTTCTTTACTCGATCGAACGGGTTGCCTGCTAGAAAGTATTCCAACACCGAGCGGCTCTCTCTCGTTCGGTTGAAGGCTGTCCATGAGGATGTGCAAAGGCTCCACGCGTTGCGTCAGGGAAGGGCTTCGTCATCGGGTTGGAATGATTACCGATGTATTTTTCATGCGCACGCGGAGGATTCGGCGCATACGGGGGGCACGTTGCCCGAGATGTTGACCGAGGCGAAGAAGGCTGGTGTGAGTGCTATTTTTCTGTCGGATCATTTTCGTCCGCCGCGAGATTTTATCGAGGGACGCTGGCGGGGAATGAAGGACGGCGTGTTGTTCATCCCGGGGTCTGAGACGGGCGGGTTTTTGGTTCATCCGATGCAGTCGATTCTGGACAAAATGCAACAGACGGGATCGGAGTTTGTGAAAAGCGTGACGGCTGGTGATGGAATGATTTTTCTCTCACATATTGAGGAGCGACCAGACTATCCAATCGAGGGTCTCACGGGGTTAGAAATTTATAATCGGCATTGGGATGCAAAGAGGGATATCTCATCCCTGCTCACGCTGGCGTTGAAACTGACTGACCCCAAAGCGTTGGGAGAACTTGAAGAAGCTGTCCGGCTTTATCCCGATGAGTTACTCGCCTTCCAATGCGACTATCCTCAAGTTTATTTAGAAAAATGGGACGCGGGCACTCAAATTCAAAGACTGACGGGTGTTGCTGCCAATGACTGTCATCATAATCAGGTGTTAGTAATCAAGATGGTTGATCCGGAGACCGTCCTACTGGGCACCATCGTTGATCAGGATGATCAGATGCGAAAAGTTACTGCTCTTTTCCGACCCGGCATCAAGCAAATGACTCAAGGGCGAAAGCCGGGAGACATTTTAGCCCGAGTGGATTTGGATCCTTATCATCGATCCTTCAAAAACGTGAGCACCCATGTGCTTGCGCCGACGCTTGACGAGGCCGCTTTACGCACTGCTGTCAAAGCCGGCCATGTCTATGTTGGGCACGATTGGATGTGTGATTCCACGGGGTTCAGCTTTGAGGCGGTCACAGGCGCGGGCAAATCGGTGGCAAAAATGGGGGATGAAGTCATGCTAGTGGACGGGTTGACACTGGCCGCCACTTTTCCGTTACCTGCTCATGTGCGACTGCTCCTTCGTGGAGAGGAAATTGCAACAGGCGATGGGAAGTCGGATTTCGCGTTTAGTCTCAAGACACCTGGGGTTTATCGCATCGAGGCTTGGCTGAGGTTGGATGGGGAATTACGACCATGGATTTTCTCCAACCCGATTTACGTGCGCTGAGTTTTCTAGTTTTGGATCCGGTATAAATGCGTGCGACTCCGGAGAATGAGTGCGTGGTTGATTACCGCAGGGGATGACATGAATCCATCTCCAAGTTGATTTTCACTGAGTTTTTTGAACTCTCGGTTCGCGGCGACTACTGTCACTTTGCCTTCCTCGCTGCTAAAATAAATCCTGCCTTCGGCTGCGATCGGAGCAGCGGAGTAATTACCCCCAATGCGTTCATTCCAGAGGCTCTCCCCAGTTTTAGGTTCCCAGCAGGTGGCGACTCCATTGTCATCGATACCAAACAACAGTTTATTGACGAAAATCAACGATGGCTTTTTGGGCACGTTGCGTTTGCTTTTCCAAGCAATGCGCAACTGAGTCGTGGGTTGAGTTGTCGCGTTTGCATCGATCACTTCGCCGCTTTTTCCAGGTTGGATTGCCATGACCTGACCACTCGAAAAACCCGAAGGAATAAACACTAAACCGTCGCCTAAAACAGGCCGCGTACCGGCGGAATGACTGGTGCGTTCCTCGACCTGCCAGAGTTCGACTCCGGTGCGAGGTTCATAGGCATAAGCGGCTTTCGCGCCTTGACTCAGAAGCTGCGGTTTTCCAGAGATCATCGCGACATGGGGTGTGGCGAATGCTTTTCTCCAATCGCCTTCACTCTCGGGCTTGCCATCGGCCCCCAAATCCTTGTAATCGATCGAGCGATTTCGACGCCAGACGGTTTTCCCCGTCCTTTTGTCTAATGCGATGATGAATTGGTGGTCGCTTCCATCAAAATTCATGATCAACAGATTTTCAAAAATAATCGGAGATGATCCCGCACCTCGATAATGGTTGCATTCAATGTCCCGCCGTTCCCAAAGAATCTTTCCGGTGACGGAATCGAGACAGGCGGTTCCTGCTGCACCAAAAGTGACGTATGCTCGGCCTTTCTCAAGGACAGGAGTCGGCGATGCGTGGGTGTTAAACTTATGTGCGAATTGGGGTTTCTCGACTGTGAACAGTTTGAGATCGTGGACGATTTTTCCAGACATTGCATCGACGCAAACCGCGAACAATTGTTGACCGTCTTCCGTGGCCGTTGTGACCCAGATTTGACCGCCAAGAATGACCGGACAGGACCACGCCCGCCCGTGGATCGGAGTTTTCCACGCGACATGCTCATTTTCTGACCATTGCAGAGGCAGGCCAGTGGAATCTGAGACACCGTCGCCCAGAGGACCACGGAATTGAGGCCAAGAATCTCCAGCCGAAAGCGAAAAACTCGCAACGAGGATGGAGGAGCAAATAACGTGACGGACAAGGTTAGGAAAGGACATCCCTGCAAACTAGCAAGTCCCAGATCATCCTTCAACCAGCTTCCCAAAAAGTTCTTCGGAAAGTTTCTAAGGTTCGGGTTCTCAGATCAACGGACGACGCAAAATTCGGGGTTAGGGCAGGGGTTTCCAGCCGATATAGCGGTAGCGTTCGTAGATCCAGCGAAAATCCGGATTCTTTCCGTTTCCACCAGCCCAAAAAAAGCTGGCGATGCCTCGACTTGAATCTGTGGCTGCCTTGATGGTGCTAGTCTCCAACCACTTGTGACCTTCGACATGTCCGTCCGCGAAGGCAAAAGTGCTGGCAGAACCGTGGAAAATTGCGAAGGTATCCACCCACCCGGGGGGATTCACATCAATGACCCAAGTTCCCGCGTTGTAACTCCGCGGATCCGCTTCCTCGACAAAAACGATCGAACTGGAGGGTTGGGTGATTTGAGCGTCTTTGGTATAAACCTTAATTCCACCCCAACCACCGCCGTTCATACCATCGGTCTTTGAATAACTGTCATAGGCCCAACCTTTACCAGGCTTAAGGCGTTTGGTGCGGAGATCTCCTGGGCAGTGAAAAGCACCGATCGCCGAACAATACTTGAAGATGATGGATTTTTTGAACCCATCAGTAACGCGCCGCATGGCTTCCGTTTCGGTGATTCCAGCGGGCAGGTCGGGTCCTGGCATGGGTCCTCGCCAAAGCCCACCAGCGGGGTGATCCACCGTTGCCCCGTTGTCATCCTTGGCTTGGTAGGCAAGGATGCCACCACCGAAATCTTCCGCGTAGAGTTGCCAACCCAGAATGATCTGACGCTCATTACCGAGGCAAGCAGCAAGGGTGGCTTTGAGTTTCGCCCGAGAAAGCGCAGGGAGCAGCATCCCGGCAAGAATTGCAATAATCGCAATAACAACGAGCAACTCGATCAAGGTGAAACCAGCAGGTCTTTTGGAAAAGTTTGGATTCATGATTATTCGATCACGATCCTACTGAATGTAAATCGTTTGTCACATCACAAAAATTGGGGACAGCGCTTTCATCTCTCGACTGCCGTCCGTTGAACTTGACGAAATAAAAATAAAGACACATCGTTGTCAGTATTATCGACTCCTGTGCGTTGAATTTTAGGAAATGAAAATAAAGACACTCTCCACGCACCTGTTGTTGCTCGCCTTGCTCGCAGGGTGCTCCAAATCCACGCCGCCGGCCATCAGCATCCAAGATGCGACCCGAACCGGGAACCTGGAGGCCATTCAACAGCACATCAAAGCCGGCTCGAATCTGAACGAAAAAGCGCCGGACAGCGGAGGCAGCCCGTTGAACACGGCGGCGGCGTTTGGCCAGATTGCGGCGGCCCGGGCCTTGATTCAGGCTGGGGCGGATCTGAACTCCCGGGCCAAGGATGGCGGTACGCCCCTTATGACCGCCGCTTTCCTCTGCCGCGCCGAAATCGTCCGGGCACTCTTGGACCATGGCGCGGACAAGAACGCCAAGAACTACGCCGGAGCCACGGCGCTGGATTCCGTCGCGGGTTCTTTTGATGAAGTCAAAGGCATCTACGACCTGTTGCAGGCCGCGCTCGGACCCGTGGGCTTGAAACTAGACTACGAACAAATCAAAGTCACGCGTCCGGAAATCGCGAAACTGTTGCGATAGCTTGAAGATGAGGACCTCTTTAATACCGAACGAACGTCGGCATGACCTCGACGCACTCCGGGCCTTTGCCATGCTGCTTGGCATCGCCTACCACGTTGCCCTCTCATTTGCCTTGGGATTCCCCTGGCTTGTGCAGGATCTCAGCCAGAGCAAAGTCGCCTATATCTTCCAGGACTTCGTCCATGGGTTCCGGATGCAGTTGTTCATGCTGGTTAGTGGCTTCTTCACGGCCATGCTCTGGCGACAGAAGGGCCTGAAGGCGCTGATTTGGCATCGTTTCCGGCGCGTTCTAATCCCCTGTCTTCTGGGACTATTCACGATCGTCCCGGCGATGATCTTGGCCAGCAACTTCGCGTCGAACCGAAACCAAATATCCAAGGCTGCGGAGCCTGCCTCAGCCAATATCTGGTCAGCGATCCTACGGGGCGATGCCAGAGCCTTGGACGAACACCTCAAAGTGCCCGGCGCGCTTACAAATTCGCATGCCTCGTATGGGACAACGCCTTTGACCTGGGCCGCCCTGACGGGGCAGAAGGATCTCGCCGCCATCCTCATCGAGCGAGGGGCCAAAGTGATGGACCGCAATCGCGACGGCGGCACTGCCTTGCACGCCGCGGCCTTCATGGGCGAGGCTGACGTTGTTGATCTATTAGTCCAAAACGGTGCCGATGTGAATGCCTCCAGCTTCTCGGGCGAATCCCCGTTGAAAAGTGCTATGCAAAGCTTTGAAGTCGTTCAGTACATCGCGGGTGCCCTGAGGCTTCCTGCCGATAAAGAGAAAGTCCTGAAGGGTCGCGAGAGAATCATCGAACAGCTCAAATCCTCCGGGGCAAAGGACGTGACGGGTTCCAGTGCTCAACCTTCAACCGCACCCTCCAGACTCGCTGAGATTTACAAGGGGCTCACCGAATTTCCGGTGTTCATTCTAGTATGGTTCCTCTGGTTCCTCGTGTGGTTGGTTGGAATCTTCTGCCTCTATGCGCTTGTGGCGGATAAGCTGGGTTGGAAAACCACTCCTGCTTGGTTGACCTTGTCGCCAACGACATTGCTTTGGCTGGTTCCGCTGACGATGTTTCCCGGGTGGTTCATGGGATCCGGGGATGGCGACTTTGGTCCCGACACGTCCATGGGCATACTTCCGATGCCGCATGTCTTCGTTTACTACGCGCTCTTCTTCTTTTTCGGTGTCGCTTACCACGACGTGAAGGATACGACCGGGAAGCTCGGCAGCCACTGGCGATGGACGCTCCCAGTCACGTTGTTGTTGGT
>WBXJ01000089.1 GCA_008933045.1 Verrucomicrobiota bacterium | reverse complement strand
GGTTCAACTCTCTTGGCGAGGATGTTAAAATTGAAAATTGAACGAGTGGATTTGCAGAAACTGCTTCCCCAAAATCCAAAAAATCTGAGGGATCCTCCCAGAGCGGCATCTGGTAATCAGTCAAGGCAGGGTGCAGCCACGCGGATCCAGAAAACCCTGCGGGATGAGCCGATGCGAACACCCATGGATCGCTCGAAATCGGGGCATTCTGACGAGAGAGATCGCGTGTTGGCTCTGCCATCTTCAAACGGGTACCCGCGACCACGGGCCGTGGCAACACCGGTTGCCGACTTGATAAGCCGACAACCACGAGCAATTGCACCGCAAAGATCAACCCCACCACGCGGAACCAGCGTTGCCGTGTCCAATCCGTAAGGTCAACAGTTGTCATGGCACAGGAAGAGGCGAGGCCGGTGCCTGATTGAGTGAAGAACTGGGTCGCGTCGCGAGTAGGACTTCCGCAAATCCAGCCTGACGCGCCATGACACTGAGGCTTAATACATTTCCGTATTCGACCCCGCGATCGGCTTGTAGAATCAGGGTCAGAGGTTCACGACTGCTTGCTTGCGCTTTGACCAGTTTTTTTCGCAAGACCTCGGCTTCAACCATCTGGTTCTCAAAAAACACCTGACCATTCAGATTGATGGCAACCACAAGACTGGCATTGGTGGTGCCGGGCAAATCGTCAATCTCCGGCAATTCCACGCGGGTTCCAAGCGGCCGGATCGTCACCCCGGCGGCGGCGGCGATTATCTCTGCCTGTAACACAAGGTTTGTAGGAGTCCCAGGTTCTGTAGCCAACCAGACCAATGGCGGCGCTTTGCCCATACGCGCTTCTTCGAGCCATATTCCCTCGAGCTTCTCAAGTCGAAGCTCATCACCCCGATAGTGAGCGAGGCCGTGCATATCAATCTGCAACACCGGAACCGCATTCGTCCCTGTTCCGACGCTGCCTAATTGCACCAACAATCCGGGCGTGAAGGTGATAGCGGAATGGAGCAACACCATGAGCGCGAGTAAGAAGAAAACTCCGACCGCCGGAGCAACGTCGAGTTGACCGCGAAAAATTTTGGCGTTGCGAACAAACTTCATGGCAGTGTGCGACTTTCACTGAGCAGATGGAGAACCTCCGTGGAGGTTTTTTCCATATCCAACACAATCTCGTTCACGCGACTGACTAAATAATTGTAGCCTGCGTAACCCGGAATCGCGATCGCCAAACCCAAAGCCGTACAAATCAAGCCCTCCCAAATGCCTTCGGAAAGCTGACCCATATGTGCGTAAAGTCCTGCTTGTTGGAGTCGGTAAAAAATTTTAATGAACCCGAGGACAGTTCCGAGAAACCCCATGAGCGGTGCAATTTGAGCAATCGTTGCCAACACATTAAGTTTTTCTTCGAGGCGTGGAACTTCGATGCGCCCCGATTCCTCTAAAACTTCGCGAATTTCCTCACGGCTGCGCTCGCGGTTGAGGATGGCTGTCTTGACGAGACGAGCCACCGGCCCGGGTGTGGCCTCGCAGATCGAGAGAGCCTCCACGACGTTTCCTCGCTTAAGCACGTTGCGAACGCCGTTCAAAAACTCGGCAGAATTGATCTGGGCACGGTGATAATGCAGGAATCGCTCAATGAAAACGCCGATCCCGACGGCACTCGCCACCAACAACAACCACATCATTAGGCCACCTTTGGCCAGCAACAGAGGCAACATAGATTTGATCATAAGTTTAAACCCGAAACTGCAAAGTGTAATTTGCAAGCGGCGGACAATCAGAAATTGGGCCAGAGATCATCCGTCGCCGTCGATTGGTTAGAGCGAGAGTGAATATTTCTAAGCGAGGAGGCGTTTTACGCTCCATTTTGTCGCAGGGAAATTCTTGCACATAGAGCGAAAACCGCCTACAAATCGGACGTTAGCCAGAACACAATTTACCAACAAATTTTCCATTATGTCGCAACGTATTGCTGTGGTCGGTGTCGGTCGCATGGGTGCCAATATGGCTCGCCGTTTGAAAGAAACTGGTTTTAAAATTACAGCAATTTTTGATACCCGCACCAAGGTAGCAAAATCAATCGCCGCTGAGTTAGGTGCGGAGGCGTGCAAATCATTAGCCCGAGTTACGGAACTATCGGATGTCATTCTGACGGTCGTTTCGGATGACGCTGCGATGGATAAGATTTTTGCTACCAAGGGCGGGAGCTTGTTAAAAAATGCCAATGGTCGCCTTTTTATTAATTGTGCCACACTGTCTCCAGCCATGCATCTCGAAGTGGAGAAACGTGCTATCGCTGCCGGCGCATCAAGTTTGGAGACGTGCATGGCTTCGAGCATCACTCAGGCTCGTGACGGGAGCTTGTATCTAATGGTCGCAGGGCACCAGGAATCGTTTCAACGTGCCAAGCCAATTTTAGAAAAATTGGCTGGGTCAATGCGTTTTGTCGGTAAAACTGGTGAAGCCGCCAAGGTGAAAGCGTTAGTGAACATGGTGATGAACATCAACACCGCAGGCTTGGCAGAAGGCTTGGGCTTGGGGCAGGCACTCGGGTTAGATTTAGGGATGTTGCGCGAAGTGTTCAGCCAGACTGGCGCAAATTCCCGAGTATTGCAGACCGATGGTGAGGACATGCAAAAGCGGGATCACTCTTGCTTCTTCAGCGCAGCACACGCGGCCAAGGATTCGGGGATCGCCTTGGATCTGGCGAAGGGTGCCAAATTAAAACTTCCTCTGGGCGCAGCCACACAAAAACAATTTCAAAAAATGATCGATGTGGGGTTGGGTGAACTCGATAAATCTGGAGTTGCGGAGTTGACTTTCCCCAATCGTTACAAGGCTAAAAAATAAGTCGCACGGAAATAAAAACATCCGACGGCTGTCCGCCTCCAACCTTTGAAAAATCCTACCGCCCCCAAAGCGCAGCCCACGCATCTGCTTCGAAGATCATGGTTACAGGTGTGTCTTGATGCTGTGCCATTTGGCTTGGGTCAACACAAACCTAAACATTTTCGGGACATGTTTCAGGTCGTGTGGGAGAACCGCGATAACCTGGGCTACGCGTGGAAGGTTTTAAGTAAAGGCGTTTGTGATGGTTGCGCTTTGGGGGTGGCGGGATTTCACGATTGGACAATCAAAGGACCTCACCTTTGCATGACTCGGTTGAATCTTTTGCGGCTCAATACGATGCCAGCATTGGATATCCGACTACTTGAAGATGTGAGTTCTCTCGCCCAATTGGATAACGCCCAATTGCGTGCGTTAGGCAGGTTGCCATATCCCTTGTTGCGGAAAAAGGGAGAGGCTGGGTTTAAGCGCATCTCCTGGGATGACGCACTTGATCGTGTAGCGAAGCGACTGCGGGTGCTTCCTCCGCAAAATTTTGCGTTTTTCTTAACATCACGTGGCGTTACCAACGAGGTGTATTACATGGCGCAAAAGGTGGCGCGTTTTCTGGGCACGAACAACGTTGATAACGCAGCGCGTTTATGTCACGCCCCCAGCACAGTCGCGATGAAGCGGACCATCGGAGTCGCAGCGACAACCTGCAGCTATCAAGATTGGTGGGTCACTGATCTTATTATTTTCTTTGGAGCGAACCCGGCAAATGATCAACCGGTAACGACCAAATATCTCCACGAGGCAAAGTTGCAAGGGGCCAAAGTAATCATGGTCAACCCCTACCTCGAACCCGGCATGAAGCGTTACTGGGTGCCCTCTACGGCCATGAGTGCCGTGTTTGGAACCGCCATTACGGATCATTGGTTTCAAGTGTCCCAAGGCGGTGATATCGCGTTCCTTTACGGAACCTTGAAATGCCTGTTTGCAGACGGCGGCATCGACCGTGCGTTTGTAGACTCGAAAACCTGTGGCTTGGAAGAGTTACAATCCGTTACGGAAAAACTCGATTGGGCTGTTTTAGAAAAACAGGCTGGACTGCCACGGGCCAGCATGGCTGCTTTCGCCGATTTACTTCGTCAGGCAAAAAACGCAGTGCTCGTTTGGAGCATGGGCATTACCCAACACGCTTATGGCCCTGACGCCGTCCAGATGATCTTAAATCTGGGTTTGGCACGCGGATACGTAGGCCGCGATGGTTGCGGGTTGATGCCGATTCGAGGGCACTCCTCCGTGCAAGGAGGCGCGGAAATGGGTGCCTACGCGACCGCTTTTCCCGGGGGGAAACCCATCAATCCTGAGAATGCCAAATCACTTGCAGCAGAGTATGGATTCCCGATTCCGGATTGGCCGGGGATGACCGCTCCCGAAATGGTGGATGCAGGAGCGCGTGGCGAGCTTGATTTGCTTTACTGTCTTGGAGGCAATTTTTTGCGGACACTGCCTGATCCCGATTACGTCCGCCAGGCCATGGCACATATCCCAATGCGAGTGCATCAGGATATTATTCTAACGGATCAAATGTTCATCGAACCTAGGGAGGAGGTCTTATTACTGCCTGCCCAAACACGCTATGAACAGGATGATGGAGGGAGCGAAACCACCACCGAACGGCGCATTATTTTCAGTCCAGAAATCGAACGTCAGGTGGGCGAGGCGCGAGCAGAATGGAAAATTTTGCGAGACTTGGCCTGCGCCGTTCAACCCGATCGAGGAAGTGAACTGGGTTGTGAAACAGGTTGGGCGATGCGTGAGGAAATTGCGCGAGTCGTGCCATTTTACAAAGGAGTGGAGACACTCCGAAAAACAGGGGATGCAGTGCAATATGGTGGACGACACCTTTGCGCTGATGGCCGGTTTCCGACAGCGGATGGTAAGGCCCATTTTTATTCAGTTCCCCTGCCCCGATTGGAATTTAAAACAGGTCAATTTGAACTGAGCACCCGACGCGGCAAGCAGTTCAATACACTCATCTACGCCGAGATTGATCCCCTGAATGGAGCTCCTCGCGATGCGGTTCTGATAAACCCAGAGGACGCCGCCCGATTGAATCTTACCCAAATGGAACGTGTCACATTGCAAAGCGCCGTGGGGAAAATGGAAGCAAGAATTTTCTTAGCACCAATCGCGCGCGGCAATCTTCAAGTCCATTGGCCGGAAGGTAACGAACTGTTGCGGCGCGATCTAAGGGATACCAAAGGAGGCGTGCCCGATTACAACGCACAAGTAACCGTGGTTCCGTTTACAACAACGCAACCCTCGGAATGAAGCCCACTTCGCACAGCGAGGTAATGGTGCAAAGGTATCAAGGGGTCACTGAGCCTCCGCAGCAACAAATCGATCAGGTCGCGGTGGAGGAGCCGCTTGAAATTCGTGTCGGAGGACAGTCCGTGGCAATCACGATGCGCACTCCTGGAAACGATCGAGAGTTGGCTGCTGGATTTCTCCTGAGCGAAGGTATCCTCAGGAAGCCAGATGAGATCATCGAAATAGCGCATTGCCTAGTGGGAGAAAGTGCTGCAACCGGCAACATCCTGAATGTCTTTTTGAACCCAGATTTAGAGTTTGATCTTAAAAAACTCACACGCCATACCTTCGCCTCGTCGAGTTGTGGGATTTGTGGCAAAGCTACCATCGAATCCTTGCGACAAGTGTTTCCACCTTGTTCGACACCGACAAGTTTCGATCTTAAAATACTGCCAACACTCCCGCCACAAATGAGAGAAGCCCAGTCCGGTTTCGCTCAAACAGGTGGACTGCATGCAGCAGCACTATTCAGTTTTGACGGCGAGTTGCGTGCATTGTTTGAGGATGTAGGACGCCACAACGCGGTTGATAAAATTCTCGGTCACGCGCTGTTGGCTGGATGGCTACCGCTGCAGGATCACATCTTACTCGTCAGCGGTAGATCCTCCTTTGAGATGGTGCAAAAAGCCTGGGCTGGTGGAATCTCCGTCCTAGCCTCCATCTCAGCACCAAGCAGCCTAGCGGTAGACCTAGCGCACGAAGCCAACCTCCTCCTCATCGGCTTCCTCAGAGGCAACAACTTCAACAGCTACAGCCCCAAACCTCGCTAGAACCTTATGGCCGATCCAGCCATTTTTTAAGCTAAGACGCCTTTGATGAGTTCGGGGTCGATGACTCCGGTTAGTTTTTGGTTCAGCCCTCCGTAGAAGTAGGTCAGCTTGTGGTGGTCTAAACCCATCAGGTGCAGAATCGTGGCGTGCAGATCACGGATGTGATGACGATTGGTGACGGCTTCGTGCCCTAATTCGTCCGTCTCGCCGTAGGCCGTGCCGGCTTTAACTCCGCCACCGGCTAGAAAGTAGGTAAAACCTTTGGGGTTATGATCTCGGCCATTCCCTTCGCCTTGGACTACGGGTTGGCGACCAAATTCTCCGCCCCAAACGACCAATGTTTCATCGAGCAGACCGCGTTGTTCCAAGTCCGTTAGCAACGCTGTGATCGGTTTATCCACTTCAGGGCAGTGGATGGTTAAGTTCTCCTCGACTCCGTTGTGCGCGTCCCAGTTTTGTTGCTGGTGTCCGCCCCCGTGATAAATCTGGACGAAGCGTACACCTCGCTCCACGAGCCTGCGTGCGATCAGGCATTGGCGACCAAAAGGGGCTGGCCCGAGTGCCAACGGATGATCCGGCTTGGGATCGTTCAGTCCGTAGCTCTCGCGTATGGTCGCTGTTTCGTGTGTGAGATCTAAAGCTTCTGGAGCTGTGGTTTGGAGTTGAAAGGCGAGTTCATAATTAGCGATCCGTGCTTGGAGTTCGGAGTATCCGGGGCGGGACGCGAGATGATCCGCGTTCAATTGGTTGGCAGAGGTAATCAGGTCGCGCTGCATCGCACTCGGCATTCCGGTCGATGAGGATAGGTTGAGAACTGGTTGGCCACTGGAGCGAAACACGGTGCCTTGATAGGCCGCTGGCATGAAACCGCTGGACCAATTCGCAGCACCGCTGATCGGCCCGCCTCGAGGATCCAACATGACCACATATCCGGGAAGGTCTTGGTTAGCGGAACCCAACCCGTAGGCCAACCAAGAACCGATCGACGGGTAACCTTGAGTGATCCGACCGCTATTCATCTGGAGCATGGCAGAACCATGAGCAAACGAATCGGAGTAAAGGGAGCGAATTACCGCGAGTTTGTCCATCTTGCCTGCAAGGTGAGGAAATGCATCCGAACACCAAAGCCCCGATTGTCCATGACGTTTGAACGATCGACGACTCGCGAGCAACTTGCCGGGCTTGACGTCACGACGGCGCAACTCGAGGTTGACCGTTTGTCCATCGCGCTTCTGAAGCTCCGGTTTGTAATCAAACAAATCCATCTGCGAAGGGCCACCATACATGAACAGGAAGATGCAGGATTTGATCTTGCGCCGAATAGGGGGAGGCGGAACAGCCGATGTGATGGGCTGCTGAGTTGCAGCCATGACCTTGGGGTTGAAAAAACCGTCTTGATCCAGCAACGCAGTGAGCGCGACTCCCGAGAATCCCGCACCCATTTGCCAGAGAAATTGGCGGCGCGAACCCGTGCAGACGGGCGAATTATTAGAATTAAAACGCAGAGGTTTCATGTCAGTATAGTCGCGTCTTTGAATCTAGCACGAGGCGATGGTTAGTCCACATAGATCACCTCGTTCAGATTCAGTAGTAAGAGGCAGAAGGACTCCAAACCACTGCGTTCTGCAAAACTGGGGGTGGATGCTTCGATTCTATCGGGTTCGAGAACAAATTGTCGCTGACCTGTCTTCACCGTTAAAGAATCGAAATGGACGGGCGCACCCCAAGCACGCACGCCAACTTTTCCAGAACCAGTTAATGGCTTTGAATCGACTGCTTCGAGTAAGGGCTTCTCGCTTCCATCCATCCAGATTCGAATGCGGGGCCCAACACATTCCACACGCAGCTTAATCGTTTCAGCCAGTGGAATTCGAACTTCAATCGAGGCGAGAATCTCCAGCTTCTCGGCCTGCCGTAAGATTGAAATTTTTCGCTGTCTAGGTTCCAAACAAACTTCGTAAGCTCGTTGTTTCGTCCCCTCGCCGCTGCTGCGAACTAGGAGCGAGGCCGAATCAGCAGCACGGTCGAGGAGGAGATCGGCCTCCACAATCACATCCTCTGCATCGACATTCTGCCAGAGCGCGAAGGGGCCCCTTAAACGTTCCACAGTGCTAATCCCCTCGTAGCTCGCAGACCACCGGCCTCGATAATAATTCCAATTTTGCTTGGGCCCAATGAGGAACTTGGTGGGGGGTAATTGTTCCATATAACCAACGGAGAGTGAAACCGGCACATCGGGTCGAAATGTCACACGAGATTGAATGCGACTCGAAGCCAAGGATTGTCGATCCACAAAGCTCCGGGCTACTTCTAACTCGTGCGGCTTGGGTGTCCTGCCCAACGCGAGCCGGTAAGCATGACGAATTCGATCCTCGAGCTGAGGGCTAGTTGATTCCCGAATCACTCGCTCGGTGAAAACGTTGGCTTGTTGATGAATGAAAGGATCGTTCAACAACAGCAAAGCTTGCGGAGCCACAGTGGTTACGGGACGTTCGCCCAAGGGCGAAGTCGTGTTGCTATAATCAAAAATGTCTAACTCGGGCACGAGCATCGACCGGCGCACATAAGCGTAAATACTGCGGCGCGACCTTTCTGAAAGCGTGGACTGCTCCCAATCTAACCCTGGACGAGAGGCACCCGCCAGAACTTCACCGGCGAGATGCGGAAAAAATCCACGTCCACCCATGGCTGGGTTGAGCGTTCCGCTGATGCTCAGAAAAGTGTCTCGGATGGCCTCGGCCTCAAGTCGCCGTAGATTATGTCGCCAGAGAAAATTGTTGCCTGGATCGAGCTTTTGAGCCTTCGGATTATCCGTTTTTGAGGAACGTTGATAGGTTTCTGAGAGGAGGATCGTTCGGTGCAGTTCTTTAATCGACCAATCCTTTTCCATGAACTCTGCGGCCAGCCAATCTAATAATTGAGGGTGTGTCGGGGGTGTACCGGCACGGCCAAAATCGGTGGTAGTTTTAACCAAACCTGAACCAAAATGGTGTTGCCAAATTCTATTGACCATGACCCGAGCCGTCAGCGGGTTATCGCGGCTCGACAGCCAGTCCGCGAGTGCCAATCGCCGTCCGCTTGAAGCCGTCCCCGATCCTGGAGGCACCACGTTGGGTTGAACCCCACCTAGAACGGTCGGAAACGCTGGTAACACTTCAGCCGACGGCGAGGAAGCATTTCCACGAACCAGAACATGGGTTGCTGGAACGGTTCCTCCCCGTTCACGCACCGCTAAGGCCCAAGGAAAGGGTGGAGTTTTCGACTGAATCGCCTTCAGATTATCGGCTAGTTTTTTTCGCTTAGTTTCTTCCGTACTCCCTTTGATTTGAGCTTCTATCGCGTCGATTGTTGCCTGTTGTTGTTGCTGCCAAGTCTCAACTTCTTTTTGTGAGGCGATAGGCGCGTAGTTCGCAGAATCGATTGTGTAACGTGCATTTTCGTAGGGGCGCACATTCCTAAAAAAGGCGAGTAATTTGTAATAATCACTGTGCGAAATCGGGTCAAACTTGTGGTCGTGACAACGCGCACATCCCAAGGTCAACCCCAACATCGCGGTCCCAGTCGTCGAGAGAATGTCGTCCAACTCGTCAAATTCTGCCATGCGTTTATCATCAGGTTCATCATCCCAAACTCCTAACCGTTGGAATCCCGTGGCGATGATTGAGTCGGGTGTGACCTCTGGGAGTTCATCACCAGCGATTTGCTCTCGCACGAACTGATCGTATGGCTTGTCGGTGTTGAACGCGTTGACAACATAATCTCTATAACGCCACGCGAGCGGTTTTTCGCCATCTCGTTCGTAACCGTTGCTCTGAGCGTAACGCACCACATCGAGCCAATGGCGACCCCAGCGTTCCCCATACTCGGGTCGAGCTAATAGGCCATCCACGACGCGTTCGAAGGATTTCGGTGAGTTATCTTTCTCGAATGCCGCTAATGCTTCGGGTGTCGGCGGCAACCCGATGAGGTCGAAGTAAACCCTCCGCATAAGTTCATGCTTCGAGGCTGCGCCGTTGGGTGTGATCCCCTTCCCTTCCAATTCGCTTGCGATCAACACATCGAGCGGATTCGCTCCCTGATGCAATCCCTTGAGGTGAGGTAACACGGGACGACGCACCGGTTGAAAGGCCCAGTAAGCGCGATCCTTCTCCGTAATCTCAAACCCAACTCGATTCGTAGATGCTGTGGTGACGCCCGTCGCAATCGGCCAAGGAGCTCCTTGATTGATCCACTGTTCCAAATCTGCGATCTGCCGCTGGGAAAGCTTTTTGTTCTTCGGCGGCATCTGCAACTCGGGATCGAAATAACGAACGGCTTTGATGAGCAAACTCTCCGCCGCACGGCCTGGTATCATAGCGGGGCCTGTATCCCCGCCTTTCATCATGGCCTCGGAAGAATCCAGTAACAAACCACCCTTGATCTTCTCGCTCGCAGTGCTGTGGCACGAGTAACAGTGATCCACGAGGATTGGCCGAATCTTTTTTTCAAAAAAATCAACGCCCTCAAGCAGTGGTTCAACCGCGTAGCTGGTTGAACTCACAACCAAGCTGAAACACAACCACACAACGTAACAAATTTGTTTTCTGGCGAACATGATCTTCCAAACTCAACGGCGGTTTGGGACAGTGGACTGGACTGTCATGGAGTTTCCAAAGTTTTTAAAATCCTTAAAAGTCCATACCACCTTTTTGTCGGGGGTGATCTCGATGACTTGCGGATTCTCTG
>WBXJ01000088.1 GCA_008933045.1 Verrucomicrobiota bacterium | reverse complement strand
TTTCTGAATCATCCGCATGTTCGGAGCTATAGCCAACACATTTTCAAACTGCTTCAAGATCCCTGAATTGAAGTCGCGCATCCTCTTTACCGTGGCTGTGCTGGCGGTTTGCCGTTTGATCGCCCATATTCAGGTTCCAGGTTTGGATGGTGCCACATTGCAAGCGTGGTTCCTCAAGAACGGCGCAGCAATGAGCGGATCATTGCTCGGAACCTACAGTCTGTTTACAGGCGGGGCTCTTCAAAAATGTGCGGTAGGTGCTCTGGGCATCATGCCTTACATCACTGCCACCATCATTATCCAGCTATTAAGCGCGGTGGTGCCGACGCTAAGTAAGCTGGCTCGTGAAGAGGGCGGTCGTGCAAAGATTGTGCAGTATGGAAGGTTTTTGACGGTCATCCTCTGTTTAGGTCATGGAACTCTCATGACGTTAGGTTGGGAGAATCCTGAGAAATTATTCCCTGGCGTGGATCACTTGGTGCTCATTGAGAACCTCTGGTGGTATCGTATTCAGACGATTACGATTCTCACAGCGGGGACTCTGCTTTTGATGTGGTTAGGTGAGCAGATTACTGAGAGGGGTATTGGAAACGGTATTTCCCTCATTATCACGGTTGGCATTCTAGCCGATCTCCCGATGGCGGGTCAGGCAGTGCTTGAAATGTTTTTCCCACCTCAGGGCGTCGATCGCCAATTTAACGGGTTCCATGCATTAGGATTATTGGCACTCTTGGGAGGAGTTGTGGCAGGCGTGATCGCGGTGACTCAAGCACAGCGCAAAATCCCTGTCCAATATGCGCAACGCAATGTGGGTAAAAAGGTCTACGCTGGTGGAAGTTCCTTTATGCCGCTTCGCGTGAATTATGCGGGTGTCATGCCGATTATCTTTGCTCAGGCCATTCTGATGTTCCCCGGTATTATCCTGCTCAAGTTGGGGGAGATTACGAACATTCCTTTCTTCTCCGAGGCAGCTCGGCAGTTGCAGCCCGGTCACACTATCTATTACCTCGTTTTCACACTGATGATTCTGTTCTTTTCTTATTTCTGGGTTGCAACTCAGTTCAACGAGATCCAGATCGCGGATGATCTCAAGAAGAACAACGGCTATATTCCGGGTGTGCGCCCCGGTCAGGCTACGAGCGAATTTTTACACAAGACCATGAGTCGCATCACGCTCGCAGGTGCTATATTCCTGACGCTGATTGCTCTGATCCCTCAGTTCCTTGGAAACATGTTCAATATCAATCCGTATGTGACGCAGTTCTTTGGTGGAACGAGCATGTTGATCACGGTAGGTGTTCTGCTGGATACGATGCGCCAAATGGAGACTCATTTGTTGATGCGGCATTACGACGGGTTCTTAAAGAAGGGCCGTCTCAAGGGTCGCAGTTAGTCGCTTGGGTTGTAAGTCGTTGGTGAGTTGTTTGACATTTTAGGAGGGGTTAGGGCTGAGCGAAGTCGCCTGCGAGTTTTGAATTGTTGATCGAAGCATGATTATCATCAAGAACGCTAAAGAGATCGAGTTAATGCGGGCAGCCGGTCACGCTGCAGGAAGCGTCCTGGAAGAAGTAGTCGCTTTTATTCAGCCCGGAATGACAACTCGACAGATTGACGAGTTCGCAGCGGAGAGAATGAACTTGCGCGGTGGACGTAGCGCATTTTTAGGATACAAGAAGTTTCCATGCCACTTGTGCATCTCGATGAACGAAGCTGTCGTTCATGGAATGGCGAGTGAGCGTCGGGTTCAGTTTGGTGATATTATTAGTTTGGATGTCGGGGTCGTGTTGAACGGGTATATCGGAGATACAGCTCGAACGGTGAAGGTTGGTGGGTGTGATCTGTTAGCACAGAAACTCATTGAAGTCACAGAACGAGCATTGTATGAAGGTATCTCCCAAGCTGTGTCTGGAAACCGCGTTGTGGATATTTCACGAGCAATCCAGACCTATGTTGAAAAGAACGGCTTTAGTGTCGTAAGAGAATTTGTTGGGCATGGTGTTGGTCGGACGATGCACGAGGATCCACAGGTGCCAAATTTTGTGGAGACGAGCGGACATTCTCCTAAATTAAAGCCGGGCATGACGATTGCGATTGAGCCGATGGTCAACGCAGGATTGCCGGGTGTTGATATTTTGAAAGATGGTTGGACAGTGGTAACGAAGGATCGTATGCTTTCAGCCCATTTTGAACATACGGTTTTAATTACCGAACGTGAGCCGGAGATTTTAACTTGTCCAGCAACGAAGGAATTACGGTCGACGGAATTGTAATGGAAGTAATGCCGAGTAGGGTGTTCCGTGTGGAACTTCCGAATGGGCATCGTGTGCTGGCGCATACGTCAGGGAAGATGCGGATGGATTCCATTCGCATTGACACTGGTGATAGAGTAACGATGAAGATGTCACCTTTCGATTTGTCGAAGGGATGCATTACGGTAAGACAGGATAAATTGAACGCATGAAAGTCAGGGCCTCTGTAAAGAAGCTGTGCGAGCATTGCAAAGTGGTGCGTCGCAAAGGAGTGATCCGCGTGATCTGCACGAACTCGCGGCACAAACAACGTCAGGGTTAATAACAATTTAGATTATGGCACGTATTTTAGGTGTAGATATTCCTGGCGAAAAGCGAATTGATATTTCGCTCCGCTACATATATGGAATTGGCCCCGTGAACGCCCGGGCTATTCTTGACCGCGCTGGTATTGATCATAGCATCCGCGCAAAGAACTTGAACGAGCAACAACTTTCCCAAATCGTGCACTCGATGCAAGAGGGCAAGTATGTCATCGAAGGCGATCTACGCCGGGAGATCGGTATGACGCTCAAACGATTGCAGGGCATCAAATGCTATCGTGGCGTGCGCCATCTTCGCAGCTTGCCGGTGCGAGGTCAGCGAACGCAGACCAACGCCCGAACACGCAAGGGCCCAAGAAAGACGGTTGGCGTACAGCGTAATCCGAATGCCAAGACTGGTATTCACTAAGATTCATCAGATTTTTATTTAAGTTGACCCATGGCTGAGGAAGCAAAAACCAAGAAGGCTGCCCCTAAGAAGGAGCAGAAAACCGACGCTACTGCAGCGGCCGCACCTGCGGCTGAGGCAAAGGCGCCGAAGGTCTCTAAGAAGGCGGCCGCCGACGCTGCTGCAACTCCAGGAGCAGGTGCTCCAGTGGCACCAGCTATTCCCGCAGCGGCGAACGCGCCGACTGCAGCTGAGTTGCTGGGAGATGATCCCAACGCGAAGAAGATCGTCAAGGCCAAGGGGTCTAAGAACGTCTCTAGCGGTTTGGCTCATATTTCCGCGACTTTCAACAACACGCAAGTGACCATTACTGATATGCAGGGAAACCTGATCGGTTGGTCGAGTGCTGGGCGTGTTGGGTTCAAGGGTTCGCGCAAGAGTACTGCTTTTGCTGCACAGCAGGTTGCTCAAGATGCGGCTCGTCAAGCGATGTCCCACGGGATGCGCGAAGTCGAGATCCGAGTCAATGGTCCTGGGTCGGGACGTGAATCCGCCATTCGCGCTTTGCAGGCGATTGGTTTGGAGATCACGACCATCAAGGATGTTACCCCAATTCCGCACAATGGGTGCCGCCCACGCAAGCAACGTCGCGTGTAGTAGTGAACTTTTAAAGGATTAGATATGGCTCGTTATACAGGTCCCCGTCTTCGCATTAGCCGCCGTTTTGGCATACCCATCTTTGGTGCTTCCAAGTATTTGGAGCGCAAGAATTATCCCCCCGGTGTTCACGGCCCGAAGTCGCGCCGGAAGCACACGGACTACGGTCTCGGATTGATCGAGAAGCAGAAGCTCCGTTTCTTCTATGGTTTGATGGAGAAGCAGTTTCGCGGAGTTTACGAACGTGCTCGTCAACGTCGTGGTGTCACTGGCGTGACGATGTTGCAAATTTTGGAGACGCGTTTGGATAATGTTATCTATCAACTTGGATTTGGTAGCACCCGCGCTCAGGCTCGCCAATTGGTTACTCATGGTCACGTTATCGTCAATGGTCGGAAGGTGGCTATTCCATCCTTCGCGTTGAAGGTGAGCGATGTGATTGAGGTGCGCGATAAAAGCGTGTCTCGTCAGATTGCTACGAAAGCTATGGAGTCATCCACTAGCCGAGCGGTGCCAGATTGGGTTTCGTTGAACAAGGAAGCGTTTAAAGGAATCGTGCTGAGGGTTCCATCGCGCGAAGAGATCCAACCTATTGCCAACGAACAGGCAATCGTCGAGTTTTATTCCCGTTAGTCAACCAATCGCTTCAGGCGACAATGGCGTGCTGATGAGGCCCGCCATTTTCGTTCGGGAGCATAGCAATTATATGGGCTGTTAATCCGGTTCGGGAAGCCGGGGAAGCAGCCAGTTTAAAATTGCAGAAAGTTAAGTTAAGATTATGCCAGTACGTTTAGGAAGATTTGAAATGCCCAAGCGGTTAAGCAAAGATGAAGCTACCGCAACGGAGACTTATGCGAAATTCGTGGCCGAGCCGTTTGAGACGGGTTACGGACACACGATTGGCAACTCGATTCGCCGAGTTTTGCTTTCCTCATTAGAGGGAGCCGCAATTACTTCGATCAGAATCGATGGGGCGATGCACGAATTCACGACGGTAGATGGCGTGGTTGAAGATGTGACGGACATCATTCTCAATTTAAAGAAGGTTCTCTTTAAGTCGCAGACTCGTGAACAGCAGACATTGATGTTGTCGGTGAACAAAGAGGGTCAAGTTCTGGCTGGCGACATTAAATTGGCCGCTGGTGTGGAGGTTGCGAATCCCAAGCAACTGATTTGCACATTGGACAAGAAAAAGAAGCTTGAGATGGAGTTTCAGATTCGAGTAGGCCGTGGTTTTTGTCCGGGAGTGGAGAATAAGCAGATTGATCAAGCGATCGGAGTGATTCCGATCGACTCTTTGTTCTCACCTGTGAGCCGAGTCCGATACAACGTTGAAAGTGCCCGCGTGGGGCAGCGGACGGATTATGATCGTTTGATCATGGAGATTTGGACTGATGGCCGTATTACGCCTGACGATGCACTAACTCAATCCTGCGCGATTCTGCAGCATCACCTCGACGTGTTCGTAGGTTATGACAAGAATGCGGTGGAGTTTGAGGAAGTTCAGGACAAGCAGGACGATGAGCGTGCGAAGTTCCGCAGGTTGCTGAACATGAGCGTTAACGAGATTGAACTGAGTGTTCGCGCCGCGAACTGTTTGAACAATGCTAACATCACGACGGTCGGCCAACTGGCACTGAAGACCGAGTCGGAGATGTTGAAGTATCGGAATTTTGGTAAGAAATCACTGAACGAAATCAAAGAAAAGTTGACCAGCCTTGGGTTATCTTTGGGGATGAACATTGATCCGGCGTTGCTGGATTCACCTAAAGAAGATCCGAATAAGGTGTTTTAATCTGCAAAATTTCCCATGAGACATTTAAAACGCACGGCCAAGTTGGGCCGCACTTCCTCCCATCGCAAAGCGATGTTGGCTAACATGGTTTGCTGCCTGATCATGCACAAGCGCATCACGACGACTTTGGCCAAGGCCAAGGCGGTTCGCCCTGTGGCGGAAAAGATGGTGACCCTTGGCAAGAGTGGTACACTGCACGACCGTCGGTTGGCGGCATCGCGTCTCCACCAGGAAGATGCTGTGAAGATTCTCTTTGCTGAGATCGCTCCTGCGCACAAGAGTCGCCCAGGTGGTTACACCCGAATTATCCGGATGCACAATCGTCAGGGTGATGCAGCGCAGCTTGCTATTTTGGAGTGGGTGGATGTGACGAGTGCCACGACCCCTGTTTCTACCGAGGTTCCTGAGGCGGTCGCGCCTGTGGCACCTGATGCCACAAAGTAAGATTTGGTTTCATAAAACCCGCTCCTGAATCAGGGGCGGGTTTTTTGTTTTGTCCACGTCGTTACAAGGCAATCCGAGTTGAAAGAGAGGAGGGTTTCGTCTTGCCTTTATGGTGCGTTTGTCGACATTAAGGGGAGGTAGTTATCGTAGTTTGCCTCAATTGAAATGCTGTCTATGCAACCCTTTATCGCCCTTACTCGAGTTTTTGTTGCGAGTTTCGCACTGATGGTTTTCGTTGACCACTCACACCGGGTTTTTGGTGATGAGAAATCGAATACCAACGGGCTATCTCCCATCACCTTGCATGGGGGGGGACATACGGTGATGGCGGGTCCTGTTTACCCTGATGTGTTTCCATTCTCCGATGATTTTGAGATCGACTCGACGGATCGATGGAATGTGGTTGTGGGTTATCTTTCGCAAGGGGAAGGGGACCCTGTGGTGGATGATTACACGGTGGAGTTTAATTTCGACTATGGCTCCAGCACTTACAACCGGTTTGCTCCTAACGGAGCTGATTTCGAAACATTATACATTCCCCCAGCACCCCACAGTCAAGGGACGACCCATGGGTTGAAAGTGACGGTGAACAAGAATGACGATATTGAGCAATGTTTTGCGGTGAATTTGTATCCAAAATCTCCAATTTTCAAGGGAGATTATGTGCTCAAGTTTGACATGTTCATGAACCACGGTTCGTACGGTTCCACGGGTTCCGGAAGCACCGAGTCGGCTATTTTTGGTTTGAATTGCACCGGGACAAATGCCAATTGGCAGATTTTTTCTGGGGCGGCCTACCTAAATGCGGGACTTCCTCGAGCGAGCGATGGGTTGTGGTTCTCCATCACTGGTGATGGAGGTGCGGGAGCTGATTTGCGAGCGGCGGTTGGAACCAGGAATGGTCCTGCTGTGAATCTTGCGAATGCCGAGGGAGGTTTCTTTGACCGAGATGGGGATGGTCGGTTTGATGTCAGCGATCAGGATGCGTACCTGCAGCAAGTGTTTGCATCGCCACCGGCAGAAACTCCTGGGGTTGTCGGCAAACGCTGGGTCGAGGTAGAGATCATGCAACGCGACGATATCATCACTTGGAAGCTGGATAATCGTCTGATCGCCTCGCGCCCGAATACCTCTGGCTACAAATCAGGGCTACCGATGATTGGCTACATGGATATTTTCTCTTCGATCGCCGATGAGAGGGATCAAACGTTTGTGATTTTTGATAACATTCGAATTCTCCCAATTCGTATGATCATTGTCGATACGGTGGACAACGCGAGTGGGCCGACTGACGGAAAAACTTCTCTCAAAGAAGCACTGACCGCAACGCGAGAGAATGATTGGATCACGTTCAATCTCCCGGGTTCGGGTCCATTTTACATTCAGACACCGGAGATGGGCTATCCACTGATTACGAACCACGGCCTCAGGATTGATGGTTATAGTCAGATTGGATCTGAAGCCAACACCAATGGAATTCTTGATGGGAATAGCGCAAACATCCAAATTGTTTTGGATTCTCGGTCGCTCTCCGGCGGAAGGACGTTGGTAGGTGAGGCAACGGGTGCTACTGGGTTTGGTTTAAGCGAGAGCGCGATCCTTGGTGTCAAGAATGCTAAAGGTGTTGATATTAGTGGGTTGGCATTTCTCTCGCGTATGACCGCAGGGACTCAGAGTGATCCAGATATCTACGCGATCGCGCTCATGAATGAGTCTGCTAATGCTCGGATTCATGGCTGTTGGTTTGGGGTGGATCCGCAGAAGAACGCTGAAGGAAAGTGGGTGGTCGCTGGAGGACGGAGTGCCGTTGCCTCATTTCGTGACACGACCTTGCCCAAAATGAATTATTACCAAGGGTATTCGTTGGGACTCACAATCGGTACGGATGGTGATTCGTTGAACGATCTTGCTGAGTTGAATGTGATGGTTGGGAACGAATTAGCGATTCATTTGCAAACACCGAACACCAAGGTGGCTGGCAACTTTATCAACGTATTTCCCGATGGCACATTTTTTAACGGTGCGAGTGATCTCTCGTATGCTGTGGGAAAAAGTATCGAGGCGATCGAGAATGGGCAGGCGGACGAAATGCTTATTGGTACCGACGGCAATACGATTAGTGATGGGACTGAGCGTAATATCTTCGGGCCTGTGCGGTATGATGTGTTCGCCGAGTTTTGGAGATCTGCAACGAATGTGGTGATTGCAGGCAACTATGTGGGGATTAGCATCGATAGGAGCAGCTCGTTTTCAAGTCAGGCTTCCTTGATTGGAGTTCGCAAGAATTCGAATGTGCGCGTGGGGAGCAATTTTAATGGATCTGTTGCAACTTTGACGAGTGCATCAGATTTGTTGGAGGCCAATCTCATTTACAACCTCAAGCAACCGTTGTTAAACCTGCATGCGAGCAATTATGAGGGTGATGGAAGTGGGGCGGCTCGGATCGCACTTCGAGGGAACGAATTAGTTAATAACGACAACATTTTCCCTTTCATCGCCGGTAGCCTCGACAAAATCTCCAAGTTCTTTTTCAATCCATTGGCTCGTCCAGATTTTGTCTATCGTCCTTCACTTTCCTCCAGCACAACGGTAGATAGTTTAGTCGGAACCGTTCCGGATCAAAACTTTGCGAGTTCCAGTGTCGTGGTGGTGGATGTGTATTTGGCGGATTTAGTGAGTGCCTCAAAACTGGGTGCCGAGCCTCAGGGTAAAAAGTATCTAGCCTCTTTCGTCGAGAACTCAGATATGGATATGGATCCAAACTCGGGTTCGTTCAATGTTGATATTACCGCACTTGCCTTGACGCCGGATGAAGTGAAATCACTGACTATCACGGCGAATTACGTGCCGGATAGTTGGTTTGGTTTTAACCTTCATCCATGGACCACCAGCTTCTCCACTCTGGCTGCTGATGATGATTTGAGAATTAAGAGCGTCTCATGGGCGAAAGGGAATGTGATCATTACGCGAACCTTTGGTCGCGGCCCGTTTCGTTTGGAAAAGCGTGTGAGCGTTGGTACAACGAGTGTTTGGCAACCCGTGGACGCCATTGTGGAGGGGAATACGTTTACTTACAAACCCTCGGATACTGCTGGTTTTTTTCGCGTGAAGTCTGGCTTCTAATTGCGTAGTCAATGTTGCAATCCATGGGATTATCTTGTGGTTCTCAACCGTTGCGCTGGACACTGATTGCGTCCGTGGTGGATATTCCGAAAGCAGGAGCGGTCAAGTTTACCTATCGTCAGGAGGGGCTTTCACGCGAAGGTTTCCTCTTCTTATTTAAGGGTGAAGTGCAGGCATTTGAGAATTCCTGCCGTCACATCCCGATCCCATTGGACTATGGCGATTGTCAGTTTTTTAATTCTGAACGATCCCAGATTATTTGCCAAAACCATGGTGCTCGATTTGAGCCACTGACAGGGCTTTGTGTGCAAGGCCCTTGCGAAGGTGCTTTTCTCAACAAACTGCCTGTGTGTTTAGAGGAAGGAAAAGTTTACCTCCGTGTTCTTGTTTAGGCGTTCGGTTTCTGGCTTCTGGATTTCCCGTCAGTGTTTAAGGATTGGTTTACTGCTTCATAAACCTTGCTTAAGGGAACCCCTGTGCGGATGGCTCCCGCTTTGCAGGACTCGAACTCTGGGGTTTGGTGCAAGACTTCAGCTCCGAGTTTACCGATTTTCACATCGACATCGCCATAGCATGTGGAAATCCGCATCCATTCTCTTCGAAGCTTTCGACGATGGGCCGTTGTTTGTCGAACCCCAAAGGCACTGGTCTGGCGGAGGATGATTTCAGAAAACTTATCCGCCTTGTCGAGTTCACATAACACGGTGAGCAAGACTCCCGGGCGGTTCTTCTTCATGTGGATCGAAGTATGAAAAACATCCAGAGCACCTTCAGCAAGTGCCTGCTCGACAAAAAAACCGAGCAACTCAGGGTTGGTGTCATCTAGATTAGTTTCCAACACAGCGACGGAATCGGTTTCCCAACTGGCATGATTGACGTCTTGAGATTCGCCGAGGATAGCGCGTAGGACATTCGGGCGTGTCTTATTATCCCTTGTTCCCAAGCCGTAACCGATCTTCTCAGCGAGCATGTTCTGCAACGGACCAAAACTCGTGACAAATTCAGCGAGCAAAGCCGCGCCTGTGGGAGTGACCAATTCGTTTTCCTCCTCGCACTGGCTGATGGCAATTCCCGCATCGCCCAAGATGGCTAACGTTGCAGGTGCAGGAATCGGAAAGCGGCCATGGGCGCAGTGAATCCATCCTGTGCCTTCACAAACCGGAGCAGCAAGTATTCGCGGATGGTCGAGTGCTTGAATGCAAACACAGGCCGCTACGATGTCCACGATCGAATCGATGGCACCTACCTCATGAAAATGAACACTCTCCTCGGGTAATCCGTGAATGCGTCCTTCGGCCACCGCGATGCGGCGGAACACAGCGATCGATTTTTGTTTAACCCAGGCACTGAGTCCGCTTTGGTCAATCAAGGATCGGATATCGGAAAAAGTTCGGTGGTGGTCGTGGGTCGGGAAGTTTGTGAGGGGTGCGAATGCTTTGAAAATTGGTGTTGGGCCGTGTTGGTGGGGGTGGGAATGGCCTGCATGAATATGTGTGCCTAAGGGATGGGAGTGGGCTTCCTGCTCGTGGCAATGGACGTCAAATTTGATGCCTGCGATCTGCGCTTTGGTTTCCTGCCGTGCGTGAACATGATAACCGCTGAGGTGCACTTTTTTTAATTCAGCCTCGATATGATCCACTGGCACTCCCAAAGCAATCATTGCCCCCGTGAACATATCGCCACTGATTCCGCTGAAAATATCCAAGTAAAGTGTTTTCATGA
>WBXJ01000087.1 GCA_008933045.1 Verrucomicrobiota bacterium | reverse complement strand
TGGGGCCCGGGGTGGTGGCTTGCCAGCCAGCGGGAACTTTCCAATTCTGGGGCGCGGGGGCAGTTGCGTCTTGGTGAGCGGGGGGGAGGGCAGGTTTGGCTCCTTCTTTGGGAACGCGATAGGTAGAAACTTCCTCGCGACCGCAGCCGGAAAGTAAGAGTGATCCGACGAGCGCAAGGAGGCTCAAGGTTTGTCTTGTGACGGTTTTAGTTTTCAATCGATTTGAGTATCTCTGACGGGCGATGCAGACCGATATTCATATAGCACAATTGTGGGTAAAATCCATTTCTAACTTTTTCAGGGCCGGTAAGTGAGTTGAGATTTTGGACTATTGGAACCCGAGGAGTTTTCCACCTTGGAAGGTGAGGAAAGCTAAGAGCCACGCGAGTGCGCCCATGTAGACCCATTGAAAAATGGGCCATTTCCAAGAATTTGTCTCGCGGCGAACGACGGCAACGGTGCTCACGCATTGGAGGGCGAAGACGTAAAAAACCATGAGGGTAATGCCGAGTAAGGGAGAATAAATCTGGGTGCCATCGGAGCGTTTTTCGTTTTTCAAGGTATCGGTCAAGGTCTGGTTTGTCTCTGAGGCAAGGGCTCCCGCACCCACGTTGTAAACGGTGGACATGGTGCTGACAAAAACTTCGCGAGCGGCGAAGGATGCAATGATGCCGATGCCGATTTTCCAGTCGAAGCCGAGGGGGGCAATGATGGGTTCGATGAGATGACCCAATTTGCCGGCAAAACTATGACGTAATTTTTCGCCAGCTTCCAGATTGTCGAGTTCAGCTAGTGCAAGATTGTAGGCGGTTTCGTGGGCTGAATCCTTGGTGGGTGAGGTGTTCCATTGTTGGACGGTTTGCGCTTTGCGTGCGGCAAAATCTTTTAGGATTTCGGGCTGGCGCGGATAGGTGGAGAGGAACCAAAGGAGAATGCTGATGCCTAGGATCACGGTTCCCGCACGCTGGAGGAAAAGGCGGGCGCGCTCCCACATATGACGGAGGACAACCTTGGTGACGGGGCGTTTGTAGGGCGGGAGTTCCATGATGAGCATGGGAGGTTCACCTCGGAGAAGGGTCTTCTTGAAAATCCACGCCATGATAAGGGCGACGAGGGTGCCAAGGAGGTACATGCTGAGCATGGTGAGGGCGGAAAGTTTTAAGATGCCGAGTACTGTTTTGTTGGGGATGGACGCTCCGATGAGGAGGGTATAAACGGGTAATCGCGCCGAGCAACTCATGAGTGGAGCAACGAGGATGGTGACCAAACGATCTTTGACGCTCTCGATGGTGCGTGTGGCCATGATGCCCGGGATTGCACAGGCAAAGGAACTGAGCATTGGAATAAAGCTTTTGCCGTGGAGCCCGACCTTGCTCATGAGCCGATCCATCAAGAACGCGGCGCGTGCCATGTAGCCTGTATCTTCGAGCAGGCCGATGAAGAGGAACAATAAGCAGATTTGTGGGAGAAAAATGACGACGGAACCGACTCCCGCAACGACGCCATCGACAAGCAAGCTATGGAGATCGCCTGGGGGCACGAGTTGTCCGACGGCAAGCGCGATGGTGGAGACGACGGTTTCGACCCACGCCTTGGGATACTCCGCGAGGGTAAAAATGGTCTGAAACATGGCGGTCATAATCGCCAGAAAAATGAGGATCCCCCAGAATTTATGGGTCAGAACACTATCGATGCGGTCACTTAGAGTTTCTCGGCCTGCATGGGTGTCCACGGCGCAGGATTGGAAAATCTGGCTGACGACGGTGTAACGCGCTTCGATGGCGATGGTTCGCCAATCGATTTTTGCGGCTTCAAATTCTTGGCGTGCGGAGGTGATGAAGTCGGCCAGTTTTGGGGAGGCTGGGTCTGAAGAGGGGAGGGTTGATCGTTCATCGCTGAGTAGGAGCAGTGCCTCGGCTTGGCGACGATGGAGGGTGCGCGACTCGGTGATGCCTATCGAATCTGCTAGCGTGAGGACTGCGCGATGAAGTGGGAGTGGGAGCTGGGCCAGTGTGGCGTTGTCTGGAGCTTTAATTCGCGTGCCTGTGAGGGATTTGAGTATCTCGGTTTTGAGATCCTGAATGCCTTCGCCTCGACTGGCGACAAGAGCGAGTGTGGGCACGCCTAGCTTTTGTGCTAACGCCGCAAGATCGATCTGCAACCCGTTTTCATGCGCGACATCGAGCATGTTCAAGACGACGACTGTGGGGTGCCCTAGATCAACCACTTGGGTCGCGTAATAAAGGTTACGCTCGAGGTTTGAAGCATCGAGCACGACCACGACTAGATCGAGAGAAGGCACCTCGGGCAGGTGTTCGAGGAGGACATCGCGGGCGATTTTTTCGTCCGGCGATTGTGGGGAGAGGGAGTAGGTTCCCGGGAGGTCGAGGACTGTAACGGAACGTGCCCCCGGAACCCCGAGCATGCGGCCTTCCTTGCGCTCGACGGTGACGCCGGCGTAGTTGCCAACCTTTGCCCGCAGACCTGTCAGGGTATTAAAAAGGGTCGTCTTTCCGCAGTTCGGATTGCCGGTGAGGACCACCTGCCAAGGCTGAGAAGCTGGGGTTGGATAAGGGGTAGACATGAAGACAGCAGCGGACAACGGTTGTTAGTTATTGTCCTCGACGGCAACAAAAATCTGGTCTGCCTCATGACGTCGCAGCGTGAGATGGTAACCACGGACTTTGACCTCGATGGGGTCGCTTAAGGGTGCGAAACGGATCAATTCGAGCGGAGTTCCCACGAGCAACCCCATTTCCATGAGGCGCGGACGACTTGTGCTCGGTAATCGTATTTCACGGATCGTACCTTTGGATCCCGGGGTGAGATCGGTCAAGGGTTTGATGACTTCAGGCATGGCTCAGGCGGCCCTGGCGGGGTAGATAGGTTGAACCAAAATCTTTTCGGCGAGCTGGGAACTGATGCCGAGACGGACGTTGCAAACTTGGCAAATGATGCTCGAGTTTTGGCTGATCAATTTGATTTTTTGTTCCTCACAAAAGCCCATCTCGCGCAAGCGATGCGTGACCTCGGGAGGGGCCATGAGCTGCTTGATGCGCACGGAGGTGCCCTCTCGCACTTGGTTCAAAGGACAGACCAAGGGCTGACGGCACTGATCTAAATCTGCATCGTTGGGTGTCAAATGGCTCAACGTCAGAAAGCTTAAAGCAATTGAGACTCAGTTGCAAGAAGGAAGAACTGTCTGTCGGAGCTACGATGCAGGCTCCGGTTTTGGGACAACTACGGGGGTGTTAGGGAAAAGGACTCTCGAATGGGATCAATGGGATGAATGGGACGAATGGGACGAATGGGATTTGTTCGGCGGTCTTGCGTAAATTTTAGGGGCGTGGAGAATGGTGGGGTGTTTCACATGAAGATTTGGCGTCTTGGGATGATTTGTGGGTGGATTCCGGCAGTTTGTGCTGCTGTGGTGATCAATGAGATTCATCCCAACCCGGATATCGCAACGGATCTGGTGAAGTTTGTGGAGTTGCACAACCCGTCGGCTGTCGCGGTGGATCTGACGGGTTGGCGGCTGACGCAGGGGGTGAATTTTGCGTTCACGAACGGGACGGTGCTGGCGCCGAATGGTTATTTGGTGGTTGCGGAGAATCCGACGGCGTTGGCGGCGAAGTTTCAGGTTTCCGCGCTGGGGCCTTGGACAGGGAGTTTACCGGCGGCTGGAGGGCAGGTGCGGCTGGAGAATGCTCAAGGGGGAACTGAGAATGAGGTGGTTTATCAGGCTGGGTTTCCTTGGCCGACGGTCGGGTTGGCTCCGGGGCTTTCGATGGAGTTGGTCAATCCGGCACTGGATAACACGTTGGGCGGTCATTGGCGCCCTTCGGCAAATCAAGGTTCTTCGCCCACTGGACCCACAGTGTTGGTGCCGATCGACAAAACGTGGAGCTTTAACGATACAGCTACCGATCTTGGGACGGAATGGGTCGGAACCAACTACGTGGATGCGGCGTGGCTGACTGGGGCTGGTCTGCTTTATCATGAGGACGCTGGGCTTCCGGCGAGTAAGGGAACCGATTTACCTAATTATCAAGCGGGGAAGCTGATCTATTATTTCAGGACTCATTTTATGTTTGATGGGGATCCGACACGGACGACGTTATCTGCGGAGACGGTGTTGGATGATGGAGCGGTGGTGTATTTGAACGGGCGTGAGTTGTTCCGTTTGGGGATGCCCGCAGCTCCGACGCCAATCACTGCGACGACAACGGCGACTCGGACGGTGGGAGATGCGGTTTTCGAGACGGTTTTGGTGGGGACAGATTCCGGGTTGCGACGAGGGGATAATGTGTTGGCGGTCGAGTTGCATCAGGCGACTGCGCAGAGTAGCGATGTGGTGTGGGGGATGCGGTTGATGGCCTCGTTGACGGGTTCGATTTCGGGGCGTGGCCCGACGCCGGGGGCACGGAATGTCGTTACCACAACGAACCTCCCGCCAGCAGTGAGGCAGGTGGAGCACTCTCCACAGAAACCACGCCCGGGAGAAGTGGTGCGGGTTACGGCTAAGATCACTGATCCGGAGGGGGTGAAGAGTGCGGTGTTGGCGTATCAACGAGTCGATCCGGGGGCTTACATTGCGCTGGGAGATGCGGCTTATGGGACGAATTGGTTGAGTTTAGCGATGTCGGATAACGGTGGGGACGGTGATGAGTTGGCGGGGGATGGTGTTTATACGGTGACGCTGCCGAGTTCTGTGCAGGTGAATCGGCGATTGGTGCGCTATCGAATTACTGTGACCGACGCCTTGGATTTGTCAGTGCGCGTGCCTTATGCGGAGGATGCGGCACCGAATTTTGCGTATTTTGTGTATGGCGGGGTTCCTGAGTGGCGGGGGGCGATCCAGCCTGGGAGTGGTAATCCGACGCGGGGTCAACCGATGACTTTTGGAACAAATATCATGGGGCGATTGCCGGTGTATCATTTGATCACGAAGTCACAGTGGGTTTATGAATCGCAATTTCAGGAGCGCGGGGATGGGAACGAAGGGTTCAACTGGACGGGGACTGTTGTTTATGATGGACGTGTTTATGACCACATGGCTTACCGAGCTCGCGGGGGCGTGTGGAGGCATGCGATGGGTAAGAACTCGTGGAAACTGAATTTTACTCGGGATCACGGTTTTCTGGCTCGTGATAATTACGGCAAAGAATATCAGGCGCGGCATGATAAACTTAATTTGCGACCGTTGATCCAGCAGGGAGATTACCAGCATCGGGGTGAGCAAGGAATGTTCGAGTCGGTGTCGTTGCGGTTGTTTAATTTGTTGGGTGTTGAGGGTTCGGCAACGCATTGGGTGCAGTTCCGCGTGGTGGATGAGGCTGCCGAGTCTGGCGCGACACAGTATGAGGGGGATTTCTGGGGGCTTTATTTAGCGGTTGAGGAAGGGGATGGAAACTTTCTGAAGGAACATGGATTGCCGGATGGAAACTTTTATATGATGGGGGAGGGTTTGGGCGAAAAGCAAAATCAAGGGCGCACGGCTAGCTTTGATGACTCCGACTTGATCAATTTCGTGAACACTTACAAAGGTGCGCCTGTGCAGTCGTGGTGGCGGACGAATCTGAATCTCTCAAAATACTATAGCTACCGGACGGTGCTCGAGGCGGTGCATCATTACGACGTCGATGATCCACCCGGGAAGAATTACCAGTATTATCACAATCCGGTGACCGGCTTGTGGTCGGTGCATCCGTGGGATTTGGATTTAACTTGGGCGGCGAATATGTATGGGGGTGGAAACGAGCCCTTCCGGAATCGAGTCTCGAATTCTGGCAGCCAACCGGAATTGCGGGTCGAATATAAGAATCGGGTGCGTGAGGTGAGGGATCTAATTTTCAATACGGATCAGATGTTTCAGCTCATTGATGAATACGCGAATATAGTACACGGGCCTGAAATGCTTTCGATCACGGATGCGGATCGGGCCCAGTGGGATTACAATCCGATCCTGACGAACAGCAATTACGGGGTGGTGGCGAGCAAGGGTGGGTGGGGTTTGTTTTACGCGTTTCCGACGGAACAACCCGGGGTCAGCAATTCGTTTTATGGCGCGGCACAGTTGATGAAACGGTATGTGAGCACGCGTGGAGCTTATCTGGACACGATCGCTGTTGAGACCGGACGTCCGACGCGGCCAACGCTGTTGAGTCTGACATCGACGAATTTTCCTGCGAACCGGCTGAAGTTTAAAGCCTCGGCGTATAGCGGAACGGCAACTTTTGCAGCGATGAAATGGAGGTTGGGAGAAATCACTTCGACCAATGTTGCCACGTTTGATCCTTACGCGCCGCGCCGGTATGAAATTGATTCAGCGTGGGAAAGTCCTGAGTTGTTGGAGTATCAAAGCGAGTATCAATTCCCTGCGTTCGCTGCGAAGGTGGGCCAGACCTACCGTGCGCGGGTGAAGGTGAAGGACACAGGTGGACGTTGGAGCAATTGGTCAAGCCCTGTGGAGTTTGTGGCGGGAGATGCGGATAACGCGGAGAGTTTGGTGCAGCATTTGCGTGTGACCGAGCTGATGTATAATCCGCCGGCTGGAAATGAGTTCGAGTTTATCGAACTGCAGAACACGAGTGACGTGCTCACGCTGGATTTAAGCGGAGTGAAATTTACTCAAGGCATCGATTTTACATTCTCGAATCAAACTCTGGTTGGTCCTCGCGGCTACGTCGTGGTGATGAAAAACACAAACGCGATGGCCTTTCGCACTCATTATGGTTTGGAGCGTGTGGTGGAGGTTGTGGGGCCGTATTCGGGCAGTCTGAATAATGATGGGGAAATGTTGGAAATCAAAACGGCCAGCGGGGGACGGGAGATTTTATCGTTTCAATATGGCGATGGACGTGGGTGGCCGATGGCTGCGGATGGGGCCGGACATTCGTTGGTTCCACTGAGTTCGAGCGTGGATGATGAGGATCAAGGCACGTTGAATTATGGTGGCAACTGGCGGTCGAGCACGTTTTTCAAAGGGTCGGCTGGTCGGTCGGATCCGGTCGCGATGGTGGGATTGCGGATCAACGAACTGGCTGCCAACACGCGTGCGCTCGATCCGTTGAAACCCGAATACGACTCGAATGATTGGATCGAACTCTACAATGCAGGCACTACCGAAGTGCAATTGGGAGGATACTATTTGAGCGATACCTCGAGTGATTTGAAGAAGTGGGCCATACCCAGTCAGGCATTGGCGGCAAAGGCGTGGGTGACGTTCGATGAGATGACAGGGTTCCATCAACCGATCACGCAAGGGTTTGGCGTGAGCAGTGCGGGGGAAGCACTTTTTCTTTCGCGTTGGATGGGAACCTCAGAGGACGGCGTGGTGGATGTCATCGCATTTAAGGCTCAGGAGGAAGGTGTCACGTTGAGTCGTGTAGGGGATGGAGCTGAGGCTTTGGCGCGGACTTTACCTTCGCGTAATGTGGCGAATACTGCGGCGTTGCGCAGTGTGATGATCTCGGAGTTAATGCCGCACCCGCTCGCGACGGGAACGAATCCTGAAGATAATTCCATGGATGAATTCGTGGAACTTTTTAATCGCACTGAAAACTCGGTTCGCTTCGGCAACGAGAACGGAGGCTGGCGATTGGATGGCGGTGTCCGATTCGTGTTCCCGACCAACACGATCCTCGCAGCGCATGCAACGTTGGTGTTGGTGAATTTTAATCCCACAAACACGCTGCTCTTGGAACAGTTTAAAAGGGTGTATGGCGTTACGAACCCGATGACAGTGCTTGGGCCGTATGGTGGCAAGTTGAGTAATAGTGGAGATCGAGTTGGTTTGGAGAAACCTCAGGCGTCGCTTCTCGCTGGGGCCGGGCCAGACTGGGTTTTGATGGATGAGGTGATTTATTCCACTGTGCCACCGTGGGCTCCCAACGTGAATGGAACTGGTAGTGCTCTGACCCGTGCGTCGCAAACTGCTGATGATGGAAATGCTGCCAGCAACTGGCTCGCGATGCGGGCCTCTCCCGGGAGTTATGATTTAGTTGTGGCTCCTCCGACCGACACGGATGGCGATGGCCTTCCTGATGCGTGGGAGATTGCGAATGGTTTGGATCCATTGATTGCTTCGGATGGAGTTGTTGATTCGGATGGTGATGGGCTTCGGAATTTTGAGGAGTTCCGTGCGGGCACCGATCCTCAGGACAAGGCCAGCGGATTGCGTTTGGCGGGCCGCGTGGTCGCAGGCGACAGGGTGACTTTTGAGTTTGGTGCGGTGGCAGGCCGGAGCTACCGCCTTGAGGAATCGCCCACGCTCCCCGCGAGTGAATGGACGCTTGTGGACCGAATCATTTCGCAACCCACAAATGGAGTGGTGAGCATCGATGCCGTCGTTGCATCGAACGGAAGGTTCTATCGATTGGTAGTGGAATAATCGGAAGTCAAAAGCCCGTCGGGCCGAGTAGGTTTGAATTTGAAATGAAAAAAGTGTTCTTACAATTGCTGGTAGTTTGCGTTGTCAACAGTGTGATTTCATTTTTACTGATCGCTGATGTGATCAGGGTTGGTGCTGGTAGTTACAGCACGGTGTTACCTGCCGGAACGCAGCCACCGCCGGGGAACATCCTCCGCACCTCGAAGGTTCGCGGCCCGATGCCTTCAAACGATTGGTGGTCATCTCTGGCTTGGCCGGGCAACAACTTCGCGCAGTACTCGCATCCACTTGCGGTCAAGGTGGAGAGCTCTGGTTTGCGAATCCACTATCCGGGTCCGTCGATTCGTGGGGATACTCGGGGTGTGTATGGTTCTATGCCCGCCAATTCGGCAGACTTTATTCTGGGCCACTCGAGCGTCACGAATTTTTCTCGACCGCTCGTCGATGGTTTTAGCGATTGGTTTGTGAATCTTCGTTTTGCCACAAATCAATACGCAATGACCCTTTCGTTCGGTCATGGCTCGCCCTTTGTTTATGCCGTTTATGAGAATGGTGCACCTCACCTCACCTTTGCGGAACCTCCTAAAGTTTGGACATCAGAGAATGTGCAATCTGCGATTGGGATCACCATTCAAGGGCGCCACTATGGATTGTTTGGACCGAGTGGCGCGTTCTGGTCAGGACGAGGTTCGAATGTCATTTCGTGTCACTCCCAAGACAAAGGGCATTTTAGCATCGCCGTGCTGCCCGATCCGAGCCCAGCCACCTTCGCGTTGTTTCAACGTTATGCGCATGCACATGTGACGGGAACCGAGGTTTCTTGGAAGTATGATCCCAAAACTGCGGAGGTCACCACCCAGTTCGATTTTCAAACTACGCCCCGTGAAGGAACGGAGCGGGGAACCCTTTTCGCTCTCTATCCTCACCAATGGCGCCATACGGAAACCCCGCTGCTTCCATTAGTCTACCAGTCTGTGCGCGGAACCATGAAGTTGGCGGAGGGTGTTTCCTTCCGGACCCGCAGCCGTTTTCCTGGGATTTTGCCTGCGTTACCCGATGCAGGAGGAAGCGATCCCGCGAGTATTGCCAGGAGTCTGGCAACCGATTTGTCCCGCCCAACCGATGACGCAAAGGATTCGTATTGGGCGAATAAACAACTGGCTCGATTAGCTACCCTGATACCGATCGCAGAGATTTATGGACTTCCACAAGCGGAGGAGCTGCGAAGAAATGTCCAAGCTAACGTAGAAAATTGGCTCACGGCTGAGGAGCCGAGCGGACAACCGAAGACCAGCCGCCTGTTCTGTTACAACTCGAATTGGGGCACCTTAATCGGGTCTCCATCAAGCTATGGCTCGGATAAGGAACTCAATGACCACCATTTTCATTACGGGTATTTGCTAAAGGCTGCTGCGGAAGTCGCGCGGCACGATCCCGCTTGGGCTCAGACGAATCGATGGGGTGGCATGGTTGACTTGGTGATTCGAGATTTTGCCAGCCCTGACCGGAACGATCCGATGTTCCCGTTCCTACGCAATCTCGATCCCTACGCCGGCCACACGTGGGCCAGTGGTCATTCGCAATTTGGAGATGGTAATAATAATGAATCCTCTTCCGAAGCCATGAACGCGTGGACGGGCTTGATTCTTTGGGGCGAGGCCACGGGTCGCACCGCACTTCGGGATCTGGGTGTGTGGCTTTATACCACTGAGATGCAAGCCATTCAGGAATACTGGTTCGATGTCACCGGCGAGAATCATCCCCCGAGTTTTACGCCCTCCGTGATGACCATGATGTGGGGTGGCAAAGGCGCGAATGAAACCTGGTTCACTGCGGATCCTCAACTTGTGCATGGGATCAATTGGCTTCCCATGCATGGCGGCTCACTTTATCTGGGACACTTTCCGGACTATGCCGCAAAAAACTATCAAGCTCTTGTGACCGAACATAAAAGTGATCGATGGAATAACTGGCCTGACCTCATTTGGATGTATCGCGCACTGAGCGACTCAGCCGATGCAATTCGACTCTTTGAAGCCACATCACCCACCCTGAAACTGGAGGACGGCAACAGTTGGACCAACGCGCGGCATTGGATTTACAATCTGCACAAACTCGGTCAACCCGATCCGACTATCACTGCGAGCGAACCGCTGACGACGGTTTTTAGGCAAGGGAATAAGCAAACCTACGTGGTCTATAACCTCCGAGACTCGACGCGCACCGTTCGGTTCTCGGACGGCCAAGAAGTTCGGGTGAAAAAAGCCGGCTACACACTCCAACGACGCGCGCGTTAACACGAGCGAACCTCTCAACGCTTCGCTGAGGAACGCTCGATCACCCAAGCGAGATCTCGGCTCTTTGGGGCCGGGAAGCCGTTGTACTGGGAGTATTTCACTTTCACACGAGTGCTCGGC
>WBXJ01000086.1 GCA_008933045.1 Verrucomicrobiota bacterium | reverse complement strand
GTAACTGAGCTGTAAACGGACAATTTTAATCGCTGACAAGATGAACATGTTTCAACGATCCCTATTCTGCGCGATGCTTCTGGCGACGTGGGGTGGCGGGCTGGCGAAAGCCATCGCCGCGACTCCAGTCCCGTTGCAGTTGGACATGAAGTTGGCAGTGATCAACTGGCAGTCGCAGCGCGGGGTGCCCTTAAGCACGACAGTCGGTGCAGGGTCCGACGGACGTGGCCCCACCTTAACGGCCCAAACAACGGCGGGTTTGACAACGGACCCGGCAACCCAGCAATTTTCCGCCTTTTTGTCACTGGGCGCGGTCGCGGCACCGGAGACAACGACTCTGATTGCAGGCAAAGCCAATGTCTCAGGCAGTGCGTTGAGCTTGAAGTTACCGGTGGGTATCGGTAATTCGGGTGTTGTTGCCGTGTTAGCTAGGGCTCAGGTGGGTGCTCCTTACATTCTTCAAGGGTCCAGCTATCGTTTTGGTCAGGTGATCACACCCCCTCCGTTCACCGAAACCGGCGGGGAGTTACCCGACAATGTGCTCGCCTCAGAGTATTGGCGTGCAGAACCATTTACAACGAATAACCATGCGGGAGGCCGCTATTATTGGTCAATTCACGCCCGTCAAGTGTTTGCCACACAACCCGGGCCCGTGGATATCGCTTGGGTTAAAGCGGCGCCTGAGGCGGTAAAGCCGAGCGACAGCCAGATCAGCGCGAATCCCACGCGGTATTCGGTCCAGGGCAATTACGTTTATGGTGTCACCAACCAGTCGGTGGTTGTGTCAGGGTCTGCATTTAAGCCAGTGGTGAGTATTTATTGGAATCAACAGTCATTCTCGCGCATCGGCCCGCAGGTGGTGTTTCCCCAGGGGTCAATCGTGGGGTTGAATCTGGTAACCAACACGCTGTTTCCCGAACGAGTCGCGAAGGGCTACCTGCTACCGGGGGAATCGACACCCATGGAAGGCGAGACAAACCAGTTTCGAGAGAAGCGCACGCTTTGGTACGAGAGCACCTCAGGGTCTCTTAACGCTTACAACTTGGAGGGCCGAGCGTTTATCGAATATTATGGACCGCGCAATGCGGATGGAATTTCTCACAAATTTTTGGGGTATGAAATTGTGGATGTCCGCCAGAAAGCGGATATTGTAACCACCGCAACCACATTAGGAAGCCCCTTGGTACCCGCCCCAGCTTCATTACCAACCGCAGGACTTGTGCCGCAGCCCCTCTCAACTTTCGATTTTGCAACGTTGGTTTACCAATTGCCTGAGGCAGCGAATGATCCTAATTTGAGTCGATATTGGGCGATTGAGGAAACTACCGCGCCTCAACAGGTGTTAATGTATTGGATGAAACCCGCCTCGTTGGGGATCCTTTGGCCTGTGGTACTTGATGATTACTCTCAGGCTTGGCCTTCTGATCCGAATGCCTATAGCCACTATGTTCGGCCTCGTGCGGATACCACCGAGCTCGCCGCCACAACGGGGATCAACCTCCCCCCAGGCAATATACCCAAGCTGGTTTATCAGGATATCTTGGATCGACCCCGCGCTTTTCTTAGTTCTGCTTCGATGTTCTACACGTGGTTGACACCCGAGTATCCTTCGGTGCGTGCGTTGCTGCTGTATAAGAATGGCCCCAATATCTTCTTTGAGCGGGTTCTCTCATGGTTGGATACCTCCGCAGATATTGGAGCCCAAGCATTTGCAAGCAGCGTTACGACGAATCTCGTCGATCTGGCTAATAAAACCGTCGCAGGCGGGACGGGGTTGATTGGTTCCTATTGGACAGATCAAACGGGAGCCTTCGCAGGTTTGGCTGACGTGGTACTGCCGGGGTCTGCCATTAACTTTAACTGGGATACAGTGTCTCCCGATTCAAAAATCAACCGTAACCAATTCTCGGCACGGTTTGAAGGTTTTGTACAGGCGCAATTTAGCGAGACTTATACGTTTTCTATCACAGGAGATGATGGGGTTCGCGTTTATGTGAACGGCATCAAAGTGGCTGAGGGTTGGGTAAGTCAAGGAATGACCGAGTATTCGGGCAGCATCGCTTTGCAAGCGGGGAATTTATACCCCATCACCGTAGAGTATTTCCAAAACACAGGAGGGGCAGGTTTACAATTAAGGTGGTCGAGTGCCAGCACCGCGAAGGCAATTATCCCGCGCACGCAACTTTATGGACCTTATGATAAGGTCTATTCGCCGGTGCTTCCTCGGGTTGTGAGGGAAGGTGTGTTGGTGGGCCAAAGGATCCTGCCGCCTGTTGGTGAGTTGGGAAGGGAAGGGACCTATCTGGCGGGTCATGTCCATCTTGCGACCGGGACATCGGTTGCGGCGGATGCCTACATCGATCCGTTGACCGATGGCTTCGCAGCGGCGAACCAAGGGGCGATCATCCCCATCAATGCGATTCCGGGGCAGAATTTGCTAGAGGTGTGGTGGTTTAGGCAAAATGCACCCCCGACCGGAAAAGGATTTACCACAGTGTACTGGCCGAGTGTCATCGGTTATTACACGATTGCTTGGCCGACCTCCACCCCGAATCAGATTATCCTCTCGAGCAATCAGGGAAGCAAACCCCTGACAGGGCTTGCACGTGACGGTTGGCTTTATTACCAGAACGATCGCAGCCTCCTCGGGTTCAACCCGAACGAGGAACACGCCCTCCTTCAAGGCGGTTCGCTCTGGGCGTTGCGCGACGATTTGAATGTAACAACGGGAACCAACTACAGTTCCCAACCCTACGCCCTCTTGGAGTATATTGAGAGCGACGGCCGTCCCGCGATGCAGCCGTTCTCCATTGCACGGGAGGATGTATCGAAAGGGTTTACCTTCCAGTATGAAGTTAGCGTGGGAAATAACGGTGGATTGGCACCCATTCTCCAAGCACCGATGCCATTACCGCTTCTCACCGTGCCTCGGGCAACGCCCACAAGTCGGAGCCTAAACACGGAGGTCTCGAGCATCAATATACAAGGACTTACCACCACAAATATTAGCCAAAAATTTGGGGCTCGCGGAGCAATGTCAATTCTGCAAGTTGACATGACGTTGGGGGAGCGTGCTTCCCTACCTACGCATCGCGAATATGTTCTCGCGGGAAATATATCAGGAACGCCGACTGACAATTACTGGATATTCCTCACCTCAGCCGACACAGGGGAAGTGAGTCCTGCGACCTATAAATTCACTGGCATCGTCTCGACAAATCGACCTCTGGCAATCTCTTCGGTGCGGTGTCCGCAACTCGATCAAACAGTCACTGCAAACAAAGGATTGTATCGCTACTTTGTGAGTTCAACGAATCTCTTTGCCCTGAATCAAAACGTCCAACTCTGGAACGCGCTGACAAAGGTCTCGAATGTCGCCACAGTTTCTGGCACAGGATCCACCAACATCTACGACATTAATACTCAGGTGACGAACACCCTCCAGTTTGTTACAGTAGATCTTAAGAATGAGTCATCCGGCACCAACCAAGTTTCGGATCTGGTCAACGCCACCGACTTGGTTTGGCTTATTCCCAACGTAACTACCTTCACCTTTCCATCCTCCGCCACGGGTTGGACTTTAAGAAACAGTCCGCTTCGAAACACTCCAAACCGGTCCTGGGTAAGCAATGGCGCACAAGTGTCACAGCCCGACCTCCAGCAAGATTACGCGTTCGACGTCAACGGGATCACTTTTCAAGATCGCAATGGCAGTGTTTGGTTTTATCGAGGGCCGCATGATGCCAACGATCCAGCCACGACGACCATGCGGTTCTACTACAAAACTTTGCCAGGCTTTTATTATCCGATCAATGGGTCGGGCAACCGCCTCGAGCTAACCGATCAACCCGAGGTCGGTACCATTACTCCTTACCTGCGCCCCTACAGCCAGCAGTTGACGAAGTTTGTGGGCGATCCGATCTATGGAAATACTCAGGATACTGTTCGTGGTGATGACAACGCTTTAGGGATTTCCTACAGCACGGTGTGGTCCAAGGCTGTGCCTGTTCTGCCCATGGGTCAGAGCTTGATGGAAGCGGTACGAGGGTTGCCGGGTATTCGTGGCAACATCAGCGCTCGAATTCTCTACCAGCAATCTCGAATTGTGAAGAGTGAGACCAATATTTCTGTGGTGCTCCACGATCCGACTCGGCAAAAGGTCTTTGCGTTAGCATACAAGACGGATACGGCAATCCTCAGCAAGATTCCCAATTCCGTGAGCACCCAGGACAGTTTTGGAAAGCTTTACTTTCCGAATCTCCCTCCCCATTTGGTCGGTCGGGTGTTCTTTGATTCGACAGTGGGCAAATATGGTTCACTGATTTTCCGAGGCGAATTCATCAAAGCGATCACGGGCGACTCTTACTTGTTGCCGAACGTGCTGAGTGAGTCTGATCGAAATTACCTTGTGGGTCTGTGTGACCCCGCCGATACCGAACGTTCTAAATGGGAGGAGGCGGTCGCTGGGTTGAAGACGACCATGATTCCGTTCCACAAAGATAAGGGTGTCTGGTTGGTAGATTCGGCCAGCGCGATGTCGGCAACCTACTTGCCTAGCGAGCTCTGTCAAGCGGTGGATCAGGATGTGCCGGTTGATTCTTACGCGCTGACGGCGGTAGGGCCTGGTTCCGGCTACGTGGCGTTGGCATTTCAAGATAGTCTCTCACCGGCAGCGGCTAAGGGGGTCCTCGCCGTGCAGGTTATCCAAGTCAGCACGAATCTTTATCCAGGGGAAATTAAGATCGTGAACGCCTCAAATCCTCTCAGCGCGTATATCACCTTACAACAGGTGGTGGATCTTGCAGGAAAGGCTGGTAGTTATGTTTTTGACTGGAGGATGGCAGCTCCTGTGGATGGCGGCCCAGTTCCCGTCAAGAATAGTGGAGCGCAACCACTGACTTCGGTCGCTGGGCCTGGGGATCAATGGTTGAGTGTGGATCGCACCAAGTTTCCGGACGGCGTGCGAGTCACCTTGGGGGGCACGGCCGATGTGCAAGCTCTGAGTGACAATTACCTGATCGTGCGCTACAGAACTACTGATACCAACCACCCTTCCTACGGCACATGGTCGGCTTGGACCGCACCGCAACTCGCCGAGGGTTGGATCAAACGGGTGCTCGCAGGAGTCAACCCCTTTTCGCAACGCGTCACTGATTTCAATAATAACGAGGTGAGTGATCAGGTCAGCATGGTCTCACAAGCAGGCTCGCGCTGGGAGGGCAACGTCCCTCTCAATCAAACTACACTCAACGACTTTGGATTGATCCCGATCTACGAGACGGTGCTCAACATGGGCCGGAATATGAGTATCGAGGCCGGGATCAATTATGGTCCTGCAAACGACGCGCTGTTACTAGCTGCCGGTTATATCTCGGATCTTTATACGATCCTAGGCAATGAAGCTTGGGCCGAAGCAAATAATCCCACGGTGAATATTGGAGACAATACAGGGTTAAGGAATATCGCCACGTCGCTCTTCCCATTCCTAGGCGAGACAGCGACTCTCATGGAGCAACAACAAGCTCTGCTCCGCGGTCGAGATGACTTCCTAACTCCCGGAACCCGTCGTGCCCCAGTTTACAATCGACTCTACTGGAATTACACCCGTGGGATCAATTCGGGAGAAATCATTTACGCGCTTCATTATAACATTAAGCCGGCACCCAACAACATCACTGGAAATGTGGGTGCGGCCGACGCGGCCTACCTATTCCCTCAGGGGCATGGCGATGCTTACGGCCATTATCTGACGGCATTATTTAACTACTACAAACTCCTGATGAACCCGAGCTTTAGCTGGGTGCCGACATCGGAGGCGGTCACGATTTTGGATACACCAGTCGCGGTCAGCTACATGCACGAACGGAAGTTTGCTCAGTCTGCAGCAACGTTGGCGCGGACGGGCCAGTTGATCTTTGATTTAGCTTGGCGCGAGGCTTATGTCCCGGGCAGCTCCAATGGCTGGGCGTTTCTGAGTCCGAGCTACCAAAACGTGAATGTCACTGCCGGCACGGCCGGTGCAACGTCAAAACGTTATTGGGGCGCGGATCATTGGGCCTCGAAGGTGGGGCAAGGCAATTATTTGAACTGGGTCGTTGGAAACTCGCTGCTGCCTGACTTTGACCCGGATCCGTTACACTTCGGAATTCAAAAGGTGGATAGAGGTACGGTGACCGAACTCTCTGAGCTCCCCAGATTCTCATCGACCTTACAGACCGGCGTTGATAATGCGGAAGCGCATCTCAACCCGCTCGGTTTGCCGGAGAATACGGTGACGTTCGATATCAACCCGAACCTTCTCACGGGAGTCGCACCTCAATCACACTTTGAACAGATTTATGCTAGAGCGGCGGACGCATTGGGAAATGCTGCGTTTGCATTTAACCAAGGCCAAGAGGTGACGCAAGCACTGCGGGGCCAACAGGATTTGTTGGCCGAATATATCGACAAAATTAACACTCAGGAGCAAGCCTTTACCAATCAACTGATTGAGATCTTTGGTACTCCCTACAGCGATGATATCGGGCCAGGGGGGACTTACGCTCAGGGATATCAAGGGCCTGACGTAGCTCACTTTGCTTATGTCGACCAGACCGATGTCCCGAATGCGGGAGGAGTATTAGGCTTTGCAGATCCAATTACAGGCGAGGCTGCCGAACCATTCACCACAGGTCAAATGACTGTCCCATTCTTCAATCAACCCATTTTTGAATGGATGACGGATGCGTATCTGGTGGACTACAGTCAGAGAATTGGTAACCCCACCAATAAACAGTATCAATTGCAGAACCTTTACCGACCTCCTGGAGCTGACAATGTTCAGCCAGATGATTATTTGTATATCACCATTGATACGGAAGGTTATATCCAAAAACCCAGTGAATGGACTGGAAAACGCACCTACAGCGGGAAAATCCAACGCGCTATTATGGAATACAAGACAGCGTATTGGGAGTATGTCAATGCAGGGAATACTTCGGTCGGCGGCGTTCAGGAATTTGGCCAAAAGATCAGCCGTTTCTCCAACTTCGTCGAATATCAAGTGAAGAAAGCAGGGATCGAAGGGGCAAGCGATGATCTGAGTAAAGTGATGGTGGACATCGATTTGGTAAATAAATTATTTTCGCAAGATGCTGAGGCTCTTACAAAGATGATCGAAGCTATTGGGAAGGCGTCGGAGAAAGCCTTCCCGCTCAGTGCTATTTTTGGGCTTGCGATGGGAGGTGACTTGATGTCCGCGGGTCGTGCACTGCTAGCTTACGCATCAATAGGTGCGGAGGCAGGCATCAATGCGGTCCAATTGGCCGTAAGCACTTCGACCTTAATCGCGCTTGGGCAAGACCAAAAGAAGCTCATTAATTACCAGAAAGACCTTCGGAAGTTAGATGCCGATCTAGAGACAGTGGATTATTTGGAGGATATCATCACCGCGACGGCAGCATTTACTGATGCTGTGGTTGGGGTGAATTTATACGCCCGCAAGCTGAACCTCGCGGAAGCGAACGTGCAGACCGCCGTGCAGGAGGGCTATCAACTGTTGGCAACTCGCACCTCCTACCGCACGAGAGAAGCCGCCATTATTCATGGCTTCCGGACACGAGACGCGAGTTATCGATTGTTCCAAAATGAGAAACTGGAGCGTTACAATACGTTGTTTAATCTGGCCCAACGCTATGCATTGCTCGCGGCTTATGCCTATGATTACGAGACCGGTTTATTGGGAACCGATGCCGGCAAAAAAATCATCAGTCAATTGGTCGGAACTCGTTCGCTCGGAGTTGTAGATAGTAATGGCAAGCCGCAGTTCGTTGGCGAGGGCGCAGGGGATGCGGGGTTGTCATCGGCCTTGGCGGCGATTTGGGCGGATTGGGGTGTGTTGAAGGGACGCTTGGGCTTTAATAATCCCGACGGCTACGGCACCATGGCCTCACTTCGCAGTGAGAATTTCCGAATTCTGCCAGATGCCAGCGGCGAATCCGCTTGGCAAGATTTGCTGAACCGCAGTCGCACCTCGGATTTGTTAGCCGATCCGGACGTGCGCCGAAATTGCTTGGGTATCGATAAAGGCAATGGGTTGAGGGTTCCAGGGCTGGTGGTCTCGTTCTCGACGACGGTGGCGGAGGGTTACAATTTGTTTGGTAAAACTTTGGCTCCGGGTGATCACAATTTTAGCGAGAGTTCGTTTGCGACGAAGATATTCTCGGTGGGGGTAGCACTCGATGGTTACTTGGGGATGGATCCACCTTCGGCGAATATGGGTGCTCTAGGAGCGACCGGAGGTAGTTCGCCATCCGATCCAACCACGTTTACGGATCCAAACGCGCTCGCAGCAACGCCGTATGTGTATTTGATTCCGGTGGGGGTGGACTCGATGCGTTCGCCGCCTCTGGGTGATGTTTCCACAGTCAGAAGTTGGGACGTTGCTGATTTGGCGATCCCGATTCCCTTCAATTTGGGGGCGTCTGGGTTCTCGACGAAGCCGTTATGGCAGTCGAGCGATTCGTTGCAGGAGCCATTGTTTGCAGTGCGAAAACATCAGGCGTTTCGACCGGTGCCTTCGGCCAGCTATTTCAACGCGTCCATCTATGGTGGAAATAACGGGCTGCAGAGGACGCAATTCGCCAATAGCCGCTTGATTGGTCGCTCGGTGTGGAATAGTCAGTGGAAATTGGTGATCCCCGGAAGTGCGTTGTTGAACAATTCGGAGGAGGGTCTGGATCGGTTCATCAAATCGGTGAAGGATGTGAAAGTGTATTTCATCACCTATTCGTATTCGGGTAACTAAGTGCTAAGAGGACCATTTGCATGAAAAAGTTGTTTGTCTCTCATTGGTGTCCTTTGTTGGTGGTGGGGTTGTTCGCTGGAGCGACCTGCATTCAGGCATTCCCGCCCGCCCCGCCAGCGGAAATTTATGGCACGGTGCGTGACGAGGAAGGCCAACCGTTGCGGACTGGGATCGCGAAGGTGATTTTTGATCCGGGCAATGGGTTTAAGCTGACCACGCCGGTGCGAGAGCGCTTGGATTCGGAGGAGAATTATTCGGTATCGGTGAAGATGGATTCGGGAGTGACGAGCGATCTGACGAATCCAACGGCTTTGCGACCGGCAGCACCGTTTCGTCTGATGGTGAAGATTGGGACGACGGAGTATGTGCCTTTGGAGTTGCAGGGCAATCTGGCAAAGCTGGGAACGCCCGGGTCGCGGACTCGGTTGGATCTAACTCTAGGAGTTTCGAGCAATAACGACGGGCTTCCCGATGCTTGGAAGTTATTGATGATTAATGCGTTGGGTTTAGGTTTGAAACCTGGACAAATCCACCCTGGGGATTTCATGCCTGGAACCGGGTTGACCTACGCGCAAGTTTATGGCGCAGACACTTATAATGTTTCGCCGACCAATGGGTTCACGCTAAAAATTGATGGGGTAGAAGGAACGACCTCGCAGTTTACGTTTACGGGTGTGAAAGGGCATACCTACAAAGTCCGATCGGGGATGACCCTGGATCAGCTTGGGGCGGTGGCGTTTCAGGTGAACCGTAACGGGGAACGAGGTCGGTTGGTGCAGTCGTTACTGGCCACCAATACGTCCCTGATTAAAATTGAAGTTCCGGCGGCTTCGGATACCGAACCCACGACCCAGTTTTTCCAGCTTTTGGTGGAATGATTGGATTAACCAAGGATCGCTCCATTGAGCCTAGATATGATGCTTAAGGTTCGATGGTTTGTATGGCTTGGATGTTTTGGGGCACTGGCGTGTCTGCTCATCTTGCCTTTTTATTACCGAAAAGCTTCTCCTCAATCGCTCGTTGAAATTGGGATGAATGAGATCGCGAAAACTAATGGACTCATCTGGAAGGCTGGGGACGTAAATCCCTTTTCTGGCTTCTTGATGGACCGGTTTCCTGATGGCAAAGTTTTATCTCGCTCGGAGGTCAAGAATGGGCGGCTAGATGGTGTTTCATTGGGTTATTACACGAACGGGGTTCTTCAGGTGAAGGAGCATTTTGTGGCGGGTGTTTCGGATGGAGTTCGAGAGAAGTGGTATCCGGATGGCAGTCTTCAGATGCGGGGAAGTATTGTGGGTGGGGAGTTTCATGGAAATTTTCGTCGTTGGCATACCAACGGGCAGTTATCGGAAGTGATGCAGATGAAGCGCGGGAAGGCGGATGGTGAGGCGTTCGGCTTTTTCGCCAGCGGGTATCGTAAGTCGTTTACGCGCTTGAAGACGGGGGAAGTTTCGGATCAAGTTATATGGAAAGACGGGGAGCTTAAAGGATCGGATCCCGTCCCGAAAAAGTAGGAATTTTGGGTGGAAACCACATCTAAATCGAGTGCGTGCGGTTGGTGGACGTCAAAGCAGCGGCTTTGGCGTCTGTGGTCTGTATTGATGATTGTGGCACTGTGGTCGGGTGCTTTTCGGGTGGAGGCAGCCGCTAGTTCCAGTGCTTCCTATCAACAGTCGGACTCAAGTTTCCTGCCAGGAGGAGTGAGCGCGGGGGGATCTGTATATTCGATTGCTCAGACGGTGGGCGATTGGGGTGGGGAATCGACTGCTAATGAAGGGCAGATAAGGTTTAGTTTTGGATTCGATGCGGGGCTTTCTGGTTCCCCTCAGACCATTACTTTTGAGGCGATTACTAACACGACGTTTCTAACCAAACCCATCAACCTGAGTGCGAGTGCAAGCTCGGGACTGGGTGTCACTTTCCGGGTTGCGAACGGGCCGGCGACTGTGGAAGGAAATATTTTAACGGTGACGGGGGCGGGAATCGTGAATGTGGTAGCCAGTCAAAATGGGAATAATGAGTATCTCGTGGCGGAGGAAGTGACTCGGACATTCAGTGTGGCGAAGGCGTCGGCGACGGTGGCCTTGGGGAACTTG
>WBXJ01000085.1 GCA_008933045.1 Verrucomicrobiota bacterium | reverse complement strand
ATGCTTATGCAGTAGAAAAATGTGTGCAGTAGTTTGGACATGTTTGAGGATTTGTTAAAGTGACTCAGTGCGGGGAGCAAGAGGGGGCGGGGGAATCGTGACCGTGCTTTTTGTGCCCAAGAATTGCTTGAGTCGGAGTGGGTGATTTTCAAAATATTTTGTCAAATCCGCTAGGCACTGCACGGTTTCGGGGCTGAGATGGTGTTCGATGCCTTCAATATCCTGCTGCTGGATCTCGGGAGGAAGGCCGAGGATCGAAAAAAAACGGCTGAGCGTATGGTGTCGCTTCTTGATGAGTTGAGCTACGTCGTGACCGGCGGTCGTGAGCGTGAGTCCGCGGTACTTCTCGTAGTGGATGAATCCAAGCTCGCTCAGTTTTTGCACCATGCTCGTGACGGAGGCTTGTTTGACCTGAAGGCTATTTGCGATATCGACGACGCGAGCGTAGCCCTTCTCGTCGATCAATTCTTGGATGCGCTCCAGATAATCTTCCGCGCTTTGGCTTGGGAATGGCGGGGTTGGCATGTGTTTGGTAGTGTGATGGTCGCAAGTTATCTGGAAAAAGCAAGTTTAGGCTGAGAAATCGAGCGACCAAGAAATAAAAAAAAACGCTTGTGAAAAATTTCACGATCAGTCATCTTTGGCGCGAGCTTAGAAATGCGATCGCGTTTCTTGGGTGGTGACTTTTTTCTGGGTGGTGATTTTTTCAGAATGAGACATTGGTTTGGATTAACATTGGTGATCATGGCAAGTTTCTTGCCGTGGGGTGGAACCTTGCTGGCCCAGCCAGGGCATGAGCCTGCGGCGCATGCGGTGGCAGGCCATGCGGAGCACGCGACAGAGGAGGGAATTCCGCTTTATGCTAAACCCATTTTCTCGATCGGGCCGTTGCCGGTCACGAATTCAATGATTATCACTTGGGTGGTGGCGTTATTGCTGATCGGTGGAGCTCAGGTTGCGATGAGGAAGGCCCGGCTTGTTCCTTCGGGTCCTCAAAATTTCTGGGAATTTATCGTCGAAGGTTTGTATAATTTCTTAGGTGGAGTTTTGGGCCATAAGTTGGCCGCCAAAACTTTTTGGTTTTTTGCTACGTTGTTTATCCTGATCTTGGCAACCAACTGGTTTGGTTTGATTCCTGGGGTGGGGACGATCGGATGGGGGCACCCTGACAGTCATGGAGTTTTACATCATATTTCGACCCCAATTTTGCGGGGAGCCAATGCGGATTTGAATATGACGTTGGCCATGTCGATGATCTTTTTTGTCTGCTGGGTGGTGTGGGCATTGCAAGCCAATGGTCCGGGCGGGTTTATCATGCACCTTTTTGGACCCAAAGGAGCTACCACAGGGTTGCTCAAAGTGTTGATGGTTGTGGTTTTCATCGCGGCTGGGCTGTTGGAGGTGGTTTCGATATTGTTCCGACCCGTTTCTCTAAGTTTTCGATTGTTTGGTAATATTTACGCAGGCGAGAACATGCTGGAATCCATGGCGGCGATCGTGCCTAGCTTGAGTGGTATTATTCCCATTCCGTTTTATTTTATGGAGTTAATGGTCGGGTTAGTGCAGGCGTTGGTGTTCATGCTTTTGACGGCGGTGTTTACGCTGTTGATTTGCTCTCACGGAGAGGATCATCACGACGCGCACGGTGGTAAAAAAGGTCACTAAGAACAATTTTAATAATTTCAACGATCTGACCGTGGTCAAACGCGGGGATTGTTGAGCAAAGCAAAAAAACGAAAGAAACATATGTTGATCCCGATGTTTGCGGAAATGACCGGTAACTTGCATGTCGCTGCGGCGGCACTTGGTGCAGCTATTGGTGTGGGTCTGATTGGTATGAAGGCTTCTGAAGCGGTGGGCCGGAACCCCGGTGCTGCAACACCGATCTTGGTCCAAGCGATTTTGAGCACAGCCTTCGCTGAAGGTATCGTGTTCTTCGCTATTTACTTGGTGAAGTAACTGAGTAGCAAAGCAGGGTCAGATCGGCCCTGCTTTGCAAGATTTTGGTGTATCCTAGAGTTTTATGACGCAATTTATTTTGCTGGCCGCTGCGGACGGGGGCCTTTTGGAATCAGCTCGGCAGACGGGAGAACAATTCGGCTTTAATAAGTCGATGTTCATCGCGCAAGTTATCAGCTTCCTGCTGGTGGCGCTGCTGCTGCGTGCTTTTGCCTATAAGCCGATTTTAAAAATGTTAGAGCAACGCCGACAATTGATTGCTCAAGGGTTGGAGAACGCTGATCGAATCAAAGCCGAGCTCACCAAGACGGAATCGGCCCGCCAAGAGATTTTGAGTCAGGCAAACACCCAAGCCAATCGATTGATCGAGGAGGCTCGTGCGGCGGCGATGAGGGTGCAAGAGGTTGAAACCCAGAAGGCAATTTTAGCTGCTGAACAAATTATTATCAAAGCTCGTGAAGCGGCATCCATGGATCATGCTCGCATGTTGGCTGAATTGAAGCGAGAGATTGGGCACTTGGTGGTTCGCACTACGACTCAGGTTACGGGCAAGATTTTGACTGCGGAAGATCAACATCGCCTTGCTGAGGACACAAACCGGCAGATCGCGGCTTAAGTTGAACCGCTCATGAAAATACCCAAACAGGCTCGTCGGGATGCTAAGCATTTATTCGGAGTCACGTTGATTAACGGGACGATGGACGAAGGGCGTGTGCGGCAGTCGATGGAATTGTTACTGGCGCAGAAGCCGCGCGGTTATCTTGCTGTTGCAAGTCATTTTCAACGGTTGGTAAAGCTTGAGATCGAGCGACGGACGGCGTTGGTTCAGAGTGCGACGGTTTTGGGATCCGAGCTTAAAACAGGGGTTTTGGCGCAACTTTCGCAACGGTACGGAAGTGGGTTGAACGTGACATTTGGAACCGATGCCACGTTGTTGGGTGGGTTGCGGGTGCAGGTGGGCAGCGACGTTTACGATGGCAGTGTGAAAGCCCGTTTGGCGGCCCTTAAAAACAGTTTTTGATTTAGAGTTTAAGAAATCCAGAGAATTTTCAGTGACGCAATGAGCACATTACTCCAAGACATTGAAGCGCAAATCGCAGGGGTCAAAGCCTCGGTGGCGAAACAGAACGTGGGTGTTGTTCGCGAGATCGCGGACGGCGTGGCCAAAATCGAGGGTTTGACGGATGTCATGCTCAACGAGATGATCGACTTCGGCAACGGCGTGGTCGGTCTCGCACTAAACCTTGAGGAGACTGAGGTTGGCGCGGTGATCCTCGGCGAGTATACCTCGGTCGCCGAAGGTCAAGAGGTTCGCACAACAGGTCAACTCCTTTCGGTCCCAGTGGGCAAAGGTTTGTTGGGCCGAGTAGTGAATGTGCTGGGGCAACCCGTGGACGGCAAAGGGCCGATTTCATCGAGCGTTTCTTATCCAGTGGAGAAGATTGCGCCCGGGATTATTAAGCGGAAATCGGTGAGCCAACCGTTGCAGACGGGAATCATGGCTATTGATGCGATGATCCCGATTGGGCGGGGTCAACGCGAGTTGATCATCGGCGACCGTTCCACAGGCAAGACGACGATTGGTGTTGATACGATCATCAGTCAGGCTCGGTTGAATCGCGCTGCGGAAGCCGCTGGCGATAAGGATTTTCGACCCGTTTACAGTATTTACGTGGCGATCGGCCAACGTCAATCTAACGTGGCCCGTGTCATCAGCGTGTTGGAGCAGGCTGGGGCCATGCCGTATACAATCGTTGTTGCCTCGACCGCAGCAGATTCGGCAACGAACCAGTATCTTGCCCCGTTTGCAGGTGCTTCGATGGGTGAATGGTTCATGGACAACGGTATGGATGCCTTGATCATTTTTGATGATCTGTCCAAGCATGCGGTAGCCTATCGTCAGGTTTCGCTTGTGTTGAAGCGTCCTTCTGGTCGTGAGGCGTATCCTGGAGATGTGTTTTATTTGCACAGCCGTTTGTTGGAGCGCTCGGCACGCGTCAACGAGAAGTCGGGTAACGGTTCGCTGACGGCACTGCCCATTATCGAAACGCAAGCAGGTGACGTGTCTGCTTATATTCCGACAAACGTGATTTCGATTACGGATGGTCAGATTTATTTAGAAACGGATCTCTTTTACCAAGGTATTCGCCCTGCTGTTTCGGTCGGACTTTCTGTTTCACGCGTGGGTTCTTCTGCCCAGATTAAGGCGATGAAACAGGTCGCTGGACGTATTAAGCTCGATCTAGCGCAGTTCCGTGAATTAGCTGCATTTGCACAGTTCGGTTCGGATTTAGATGCGGGCACCCAAGCAAAGCTTGAGCTCGGAAAGCGGATCATCGAGGTTTTTAAGCAGCCTCAATATAATCCGATTCCTGTTGAGATTCAGGCCGTTGTTTTGTGGTCTGTGCAGAACGGATTCATGAACAAGATAGCCGTGGAAAAGATCAAAGATTTCCAGAACAAATTGACGGAGTATTTGATCACTCGTAAAGAGGACTTGATGGCGAGGTTACGGAAAGAGAAGGCGATCACCGATCCGATTGCTGCGGACCTCAAGGCCGTGATGTCTGATTTTACTAGCACTTACAAGTAACGAATTGCACTTATTTCTTCCGTCGGGTGATGGAAGTCTTTGAATTCTATGCCGAGCACACGCGACATACGCCGCCGGATTAAGTCGGTTAAGAACACCGCCCAAATCACCAAGGCGATGCAGATGGTGGCAGCGTCCAAGATGCGCAAAGCCCAGCAGGCTGCATTGGCGGGCCGTCCTTACGTGGTTCTAATGAACTCCGTGCTCGGACAGGTATCGGCGAATGCAGGCGACTTTAGTCATCCGTTGATTGAAAAGCGTGCCGTGAAGAAGCGTGCGATGATCGTGATTTCGAGTGATAAGGGGTTAGCAGGAGCTTTGAACAGCAACCTGCTGCGTGAGGTCGCTAAAACAGAACCTTCCACAACGGTTTATATTGCAGCGGGCCGGAAGGGTGCCCAGTTTTTGGGTCGAACCAAACGTAATTTGGTCGGCGAATTCTCTTACAAGGACGCACCACAATTCAGCGAGGCGCGGGCTATTTCGAGGTTCGCCCAAGATTTATTTCTTAAGGGTGAGGTGGATCAAGTGGATGTTGTTTACACCAACTACATCAACACGCTGACGCAAAAGCCCGAGGTTCGCACGTTGATGCCCATCGGAGAGATTAAGACTTTAGAGGCGGAGATTGAGGGTGACAGCGAGCAATCAAAGCTTGCCTCGACTGCGACAGAATACATTTTCGAACCCGATGCCGGTGCGGTGCTTGGAGCGTTGCTTCCGCATTATCTGAATTATCAAGTGTACCAGATGTTGCTTGAAGCGAAGGCGTCGGAGCATAGCGCGCGGATGGTGGCGATGAAGAACGCGACGGATAACGCGAAGCAGTTGATCAAGGATTTGACGTTGGATTACAACAAAATCCGACAGGCTTCGATCACGAGTGAATTGCTCGAGATTACGAGTGCGGCGATGTCGATGGGTTAAAAGTGGGAGAACCGTTTTGTTAGGATCAGATCAATCAGAATTTAGCAGCGCGGGATGTTCCCGCATCAAGATATAATGAACATAGGAAAAATCGTTCAAGTCATCGGACCTGTTGTGGATTTGAGGTTCACAGAGAGGCTCCCGGCGATCTATATTGCTTTAAGGGGGGGTTCCGGCGTGCTGGGGACACGGTTTACCCTATCCTGGAGGTCCAACAGCATCTTGGTGATAACTGGGTGCGGACCGTGGCCATGTCTTCGACGGAAGGGTTGAAGCGAGGCTACCCTGTCATCGATCAAGGGGCACCAATCTCGATGCCAGTAGGCGAAGGTGTGATGGGTCGGGTGTTCGACGTCACAGGCAACGCTGTCGATGAACGCGGCCCGGTGAAGGCTGACAAGTATTACCCCATTCATCGCACGCCACCGCCTCTGGTGGATCAAGCAACCACGCCACAGATTCTTAACACGGGAATCAAGGTGATCGACCTGATCTGCCCGTTCCTTAAGGGTGGCAAAGTTGGTGCTTTCGGTGGAGCTGGTGTGGGTAAGACGGTGGTTATTTTGGAGCTGATCAACAATATCGCCAAGCAACACGGTGGTTATTCTGTGTTTGCGGGTGTGGGCGAGCGCACTCGTGAGGGCAATGATTTGTATCATGAAATGTCCGATGCAGGCGTTATCAATCAGGAGGATTTGAGCAAGTCGAAGGTCGCGCTTGTGTTCGGTCAAATGAATGAGCCTCCAGGTGCGCGTCTGCGTGTTGCGCTCTCGGGGTTGGCTATCACGGAGTATTTCCGTGACGAGAAGAATCAAGATGTGTTGTTGTTTGTGGATAACATTTTCCGCTTCAGTCAGGCGGGTTCTGAGGTGTCCGCACTCTTAGGCCGTACGCCGAGCGCGGTCGGTTATCAACCAACGCTTGCTTCTGAGATGGGTAATCTTCAGGAGCGTATCACATCGACCAACAAGGGATCGATTACCTCGGTGCAAGCGGTTTATGTGCCGGCTGACGATTTGACGGATCCAGCACCCGCAACTACTTTCGCGCATTTGGATGCGACAATCGTGCTAGAACGTTCGATCGCAGAATTGGGAATTTTCCCCGCTGTTGATCCATTGTCTTCGAGTTCACGTGCGCTTTCGCCTGAAATCGTGGGGCAAGAACATTATGATGTAGCTCGGGGTGTGCAAAAGGTTTTGCAACGCTACAAAGACTTGCAAGATATTATTGCGATTCTGGGCATGGACGAGCTTTCTCCTGATGATAAACAGACCGTATTCCGGGCACGCAAAATCCAGCGTTTCTTGAGCCAACCTTTCACGGTGGCTGAGGTCTTTACAGGCCGAACTGGCAAACAAGTGGCGGTTGGGGATACGGTTCGCGCGTTCAAGGAGATTCTCGAAGGCAAGCATGATGATGTTCCCGAGGGGAATTTCTACATGAAGGGCAAGATCGAGGAAATCCACGAGGCTTGATTTTGCTGAGACACCTTTAACCTGCCATGTCCAAAACATTGCGACTTGAAATCGTGACTCCGGAGGCGAAGACCTACTCCGAGGATGTCGATATGGTGACGTTGCCGGGAGATCAAGGGGAAATGGGCATCTATCCGATGCATGTTGCCTTGATGACGCAGCTCGTTGCTGGGGAGATTTCGGTGCGAAAAGACGGTCGCGATTATTATTTGGCGATCGGTGAAGGGTTTGCTGAGATTACGGGTGAGCGTGTGTCGATTTTAACGGACATGGCGATCAAGGCGGATGATATTGACGAAGCAAGGGCCGAGGAAGCTCGCAAACGTGCCGAAGCCCGACTGCAACAGAAATTGACCGACGAAGAGGTTGCCAGCGTGAACGCAGCGTTGCTGCATTCGTTGACGCAATTAAACGTCAAACGTCGTCGTCGCGGTTGATTTACCTTTTGAATAATACAGAAAGGACGCACCGTTTGGGGCGTCTTTTTTTTGCTTAGACTCTGGTCTCCGTTTACTGACTCCGGTATTTTAAACGTATGAATTCGCTTCCTCAGCCACAGGTTATCCTCACTCATGAGAGTGATCTTGACGGATTTGTCGCGGGAATTCTGCTGCAAGGATTGGCGCAGAAACTGTTTGGAACGACCCCTCGTTTGGAGTCGTTTCACAATCATCAATGGAAGCAGCGGTCGATGTCAGAGAAGTCTGCTTGGGTGGCAGATTTTAATTTTGAACCTCGGTTGGATCGTGCGAACTGGGTAGTGTTTGATCATCATGCAACGGAGGGTGTTCCGTCCAAGGCCCGGCTGCTCCATGATCCTGGACTTTCTGCAGGAGCGATTGTCTACGGGATCTGTCGCGAGGAAGGGTTGGCCACACCCGCGTTGGATCGACTGGTTCATTTAAGCAACATCGCAGATTTATTTCTTGATAAGGATCCGGAGTTTTCACTGGCGCTGGATTACGCGAGCCTGATCAAAGTTTACGGTTTTTGGCCGATTCATGAATTGTGTGGAGGGGATTTGGAGAAGGTTGTGGATCATCCGTTGCTTGATGTGATGCTTGTGAAGCGGCGTGTCGAGGATCCGCTGGGCTATGAGTGGAGTCGGCAGCAGATTAAGGAAGTCTCGCCCACGGTGGGGTTTGTTAACACGATCGTGGGAAATACAAATCTGATCGTCCACCAGCTTTTGCAAAACCAAGCGACTCCTTACAAGGTGCTTTTGACGCTTTACAAGAAAAGCGCGAGCACGATGGTTGTGAGTTTTCGGAGTAGAGAGGGTGAGGCACTGCAAGTTGCGGAGAAATTTCATGGTGGTGGCCATCCGAACGCGGCTGGTGCAACGCTTCCCAAATCGGTGCAGAACGCAACGGATGCGTTGGTTTACCTGAGACAAATCTTGAATCCCAAAGTGTCAACTTCTCCGGCATCATTGAATTCGTTGGAGGGTGCGTTTTCCGCTATTAACCTTTGATCGATTGTTTTTCAGATATGAGTGAACTGTTTTTGCGTGCGGATGGGCGTCGGGTTGATGAGTTGCGGTCGGTGCGTTTTCAAAATCATATCGCGCCTCATGCCACAGGTTCGACATTGATTGAGTGGGGTAATACGCGGGTGATCTGCGGGGTTACGATTGAGGAAAGTGTGCCGCGCTGGATGAAGGATCAGGGAGTTGTGGGAGGATGGATAACGGCGGAATACTCGATGCTCCCGTACTCGACCCTGACTCGAAAACCGCGAGACATCTCAAAAGGAAAGATTGATGGGCGGTCGCAAGAGATTCAACGATTGATCGGTCGAGCGATGCGTAGTGCTGTGGATTTAGAGAAGCTTGGATCGCGGACGATTTGCGTGGATTGTGATGTGTTGCAAGCTGACGGTGGAACAAGGACGGCAGCGATCACTGGGAGCATTGTGGCTTTGGAGTTAGCATTTCAGAGGTTGATTCGGGAAGGGTTGCTGTCGATGAGCCCGATGAGTAATGCGGTTGCGGCCGTGAGCGTGGGGGTGGTTGCGGGCCGTCCATTGTTGGATCTGTGTTACACTGAGGACGTGGGAGCAGCCGTGGATATGAATCTTGTGATGACAGGTGCGGGTGAGTTTATCGAGTTGCAGGGTACTGGCGAGGAAGCCACGTTCGATGAGACGCAGTTGGCCGCGATGCTGGCGTTGGGCAAGAGTGGGATCAAGAGTCTATTAGCCCTGCAACGATCCGCGTTGGAGTGAACGATTATGGAGGTTGTCACTCGACTGATCCTCATCCGCCATGGAGAGGTGGAGGAACGATATCACCGAGTTTTTGGTGGGAGTCAGATTGACATGGAGCTTTCGGAACGGGGCCATCGACAGGTGCAAGCTCTGGCGGATTATTTGGCACCGACGCCGCCTGAGATCGTGTATTCCAGCCCGATGCGACGAGTGCAACAGACCTTAGCACCCTTGGCGAAACAGGCGGGTTTGACTCCGGTAATACTGCCTGGTTTGCGTGAGGTAGATTTCGGAACTTGGACTGGACTGAGTTGGGATCAAGTAAAGGAGCGATTCAACCAGAGCCCGTTTGACTGGCTCGATTTGTTGGAAACAGGTGGGATCGCGGAGGCCGAATCGACGCTGAGCTTTCGCGAACGGGTGGGACTTAGTTTGCAGCAGATTTTGAGGGACTCGTCGGGACGAACTGTGGCGGTCGTCTGCCATGGTGGTGTGATCAGGATGTTGCTCTCGATCTTGTTGGATTTGCCATTTCGTCGCATGAACTTGTTTGAAGTTGAGTATGCCAGTCTGACTCAGGTGTTGCACCGAGCGCGCAAAGTGGAGGTTGAGCTTCATAACTTTACTGCGTGGCGGGATCTCGTGCCGACGGTTCGGTGATCTTTTAACTATGGCTAAAATAGATTCCATTACTCAACTTTCGGTCACTACCACCCAAGAGGCTGAGGACGCGGTTGCGGCTTTGCTGGAACGGTTCTTGGGTCAAACACCTGCGGTTTATACGGATGCCGATACCGGTATTTCGGTGGTGACGGGTTATTCCAAAAAACCTCCTGCGCTGTTAAAGAAAATTCAAACCTGCGTGGCGGAAGGTCTTCAACATCTGGCGACCTGTGGGCTTTCCGTGGGTGAAAGCGCGGTGGTGATGAAGAAAGTGCCGCGCGAGGACTGGGCGGAATCGTGGAAGAAGTTTTTTAAGCCCATCGAGATCGGGAAGGTTCTGCTGGTGAAACCGAGTTGGAGTCGGCAGAAGGCTAAGTCGAAGCAAGCGGTGATGATTCTTGATCCTGGGTTGAGTTTTGGCACTGGCCAGCATCCCACGACTCATTTTTGCCTGACGCAATTAGCGGCATTGCGTGAGGTAGGCGGTTCGTTTTTGGATATGGGAACAGGGACAGGCATCTTGGCCATCGCTGCCGTCAAATTAGGTTACAAACCCGTGAAGGGTTTTGATTTTGATCCTGTGGCAGTGCGAGTGGCGAAGGAAAACGCTCATCGCAATCGAGTCGGAGAGCGATTGAGTTTCACACGTCAAGACCTGACAAAATTGCCAAACCGAACACGGCGACGTGTCGATTTGATCTGCGCGAATCTCATGGCGGACTTGTTGATCGGGTATTCCTCTAGCATCGTGAATCGCTTACGCCCGGGTGGGCATATCGTGCTTGCTGGTATTTTAATTTCTCAATTCGCCGCTGTGCAACTGGCCTTCGAAAAACAGGGTTGTCGGCTGATCACTTCGCAGGCGGAGAATGAGTGGCAATCGGGTTTGTTCGAATTACGCAGGGGATAATCTGATTTGAACGTTTGGTGTGTCGTGGAGTCAAATAGGTGGTGGTAGCAACTATGACTGCGACTCTGTTGCGGAAATCAAGCGAGCCGACATCATTTTTGTGGTGTTGGAACCCCTTCCTTCCGCTGGAGTTGTCGCGGTTCGAAAGGTTTAGAAACAATGATCAGGACCCTTGACACGATTATTGAAGCCATTCTGAGCACCAAACACCCCTTCCGTGGGGTAGTTGATCGCTCTGGCAAACCGCTGAAAAGCAGGTATGAGCGACGAAAAGTGAAACAGTATCTGCACATTGGTCAATGGGACCCAGAACCGCAAACTTAACCT
>WBXJ01000084.1 GCA_008933045.1 Verrucomicrobiota bacterium | reverse complement strand
TCTCCGATCCGGGTGGGTTGTCGGCGAAGAGCCTGCAAAGCCACCTGATAAAGCCCAGCCATTAGGGGCCCGACGATGACCCAAAACAGAATCGAAAAAACCCACCCAACAAGGGGGATTAGCCCCAGCACGCTGAACGCGCCTGCGATCAGGAGGTAGATAACAAAGGTGCCAATCAATATTCCCGTGTTGTTTGTGAAAAGCTCCCAACCACCCTTGACGCAACCCATGATATCAATCGAGTAATCGGTCTGGGTCGCTTGCTTTTGCGGTTCCGAAAATCCTCCGAATGAGGCCAAGAATTCTGGCACAGTGCCCAGAGCTCTCCAACCCGTCTCGCCTTCGATCTGGATTTGAGACTGCGCATTCAGCCGACCTTGCGCGATCCATTGGCGAACCAACTCTGCATCCGCTGGCCCAAACACCTGACCACCATCTCCAAGAATTTTATACATAGCTTGATCCTTCTGCCCTGTTGACCTTGAGCCGATCCAACACCGGAACCGTGATGAGTCGAATTGTATACCCTTGAAGAATTCGCACAACCCCTTAACGTTCTGCTCATGATACCGATCACAACCCCGCCACATTATTTAAAAGTTCTCATTACGATTTTTCTAACTCTCCTGCAGCCATTATGGGCCGAAGCCGTTGCGTTACCGCGTAGCTCACCAGAGGCACAGGGAGTTTCATCCTCAGCTTTGAGATCGTTCGTCGAGGCTGCCGATCAGCAGGTGAACACGATGCACAGTTTCATGCTTGTTCGGCATGGTCGGGTCGTTGCAGAAGCTTGGTGGAAGCCGGAATCTGCCGATAAAAAGCATGTCATGCATTCGTTGAGCAAGAGCTTTAATTCCACCGCAATAGGTCTGGCGGTTGCCGAAGGAAAACTAAGCATTGATGATCCAGTTTTGAAATTCTTTCCTGAACACGCCCCTTCCTCGCCCTCTGCAAAACTGTCAGCCATGCGCGTTCGCGATTTATTGACGATGTCTACTGGTCACGAAACCGAAGCCAAATTCTCAACCAACGCACCTTGGGTAGAAACGTTTCTTGCACATCCCGTACCGCACAAGCCCGGTGCGCATTTCCTCTACAACACTCCAGCAAGCCACATGTTGTCTGCCATCCTACGGAAGGTTACGGGAGAAACCGTTCTCGATTACCTCAGACCACGATTATTCGAACCCTTAGACATCCAGGATCCCCTCTGGGCCACAAGTCCTCAAGGAAACACCCTCGGAGGTTGGGGTCTGTTTATTCGAACCGAGGATATCGCAAAATTTGGTCAACTTTACCTTCAAAAAGGTCGTTGGAATGGAAAACAACTGCTTCCAATTTCATGGATTGATCAGGCTACTGCCAAACAGGTATCGAACGGAAGCAACCCCTCTAAAGATTGGGATCAAGGTTATGGTTTTCAATTCTGGCGTTGTCGGCACGGCGCATACCGAGGAGATGGAGCCAACGGCCAGTTTTGCATTATCCTACCCGAACAGGACGCCGTCATCGCCATCACCGCCGACACCCGTGATATGCAGGCTGAACTCAATGTCGTGTGGGATAAACTCCTCCCTGCCTTCCATCGAAAGCTCTCAAGCCGGATCAGAGCGCAGAAGCACAACTCAAGAAAACTCTCCTCAATCTTGAAGTCCGACCCTCCCCGTCGAAGTAAACGTAAGATCTTCCGTGATTTAATGCATCGAAGAAGCTGAGGAAAACACAGTGGGCGCGAGAACTTAGATTTCTTTCTGCACATCGCCAGTGCGAAGGTAAAACAAAACACTTTCGCAGATTCGTGGGTTGCATTTTCTCAGTGAGCTTTGCACTCTTGGTGCTTCCGTTAAGCTGCGGATCAAATAAAATTTTATGCCAAATCCTTGGACTGGAAAAGGGAATCCTTACACACGCAAAGAAGTCGTGGATCGCTTGCGTGCGACCCTCAAAAAAGGTGAACCTATCATCGCCGCCGGAGCCGGGACAGGTATCAGTGCCAAATTTATCGAAAAGGGCGGAGCGGATCTGATTATTATCTATAATTCTGGGAGGTTTCGCATGGCCGGACGCGGGTCTACTGCTGGTTTGATGGCTTATGGGGATGCAAACGCGATCGCCATGGAGATTGGTGAGCATGAAGTTTTACCTGTGGTGGAGGAGATCCCAGTGATTTGTGGCGTCCACGCCAGCGATCCTCGCCGCCGAATGTGGCACTGGTTATTGCAAGTGAAGGATATGGGTTTTTCGGGCGTGAATAACTTCCCCACGCATTGCATTATTGATGGGCATTTCCGCAAAGTTCTCGAAGAAACTGGCATGAGTGTTTCCCATGAGTTTGACATGGTGAAGTTGGCTAGAAAGATGGATCTTTTTTCGATCGTGTATGTCGCGACAGCTGCTGAAGCGGAAGCCATGGCTCTTGCTGGAGCTGATGCAATCATCGCCCACGTTGGCACGACGGTCGGAGGGTCAATCGGTGTGACTGGTGCCGTCTGCACTTTGACTGATGCGGTAGAACGCACTCAGGCGATTATTGAGGGCGCAAAAAAGGTTCGCAAAGACATCGTTTTCCTTTCGCACGGTGGGCCGATCTGCACGCCGGAAGACGCTGCCTATGTGAACACGCACACGGATTGCGTCGGGTTTGTTGGTGCTTCCAGCCTCGAGCGACTTGCCGTCGAGGAATCGTTGACAGCACTCACTCGACAGTTCAAACAAATCCCTGTCAAGCGGATCACCGGTGCCGCTCCTAAAAAACGCTAACTTGGAGTGCGCATGAAGCACACTGGCGCTTTTCGCTTCAGCATTATTGCGGTCTCGATCGCGCTGTTAGATCAGCTCACCAAGCGACTTGTCGTTTACGGGTTGAGTCCCACAGACGAGAAAACCATCATCGACGGTTTCTTAAAATTGGTTCACTGGGGTAATACAGGTGCCGCATGGAGCATGTTTCACGGCAATAACGAATTCCTCGCTATTCTTTCGCTAGCTGCGTTGTTGGGCCTAATCCTTGGTCGCCGCCACTTCGCAATCCATACCAAGCTGGGTCAAATCGCATTTGGCTGCGTGCTCGGTGGCATCATTGGGAACATGATCGACCGACTCTTCGTTCATCACGTGATCGATTTTTTGAGGTTCTACCTTTATCAACGAGGGGGTGAAGAAATTGGTTTCCCTGCGTTTAACGTCGCTGACATCGCTATTTGCACAGGAGTGGGCCTTCTGTTTTTGCTTTCTTGGCAACGCGAAGGCAAAAGTTCCGAAGCGATCGAGTCCCCTTAGCCGCCGTCTCCACTAGGATCCATACGTGAACGCAGAGCCTCCAGCCATTTACCTCGCAGGCCCGACTGCGGTGGGAAAATCCGCGCTCGCTCTCGAACTCGCTCAACGATTGTCGGGGGAAATCATCAGTGTGGATTCGATGCAGGTCTATCGCGGACTTGATATCGGAACGGCGAAGCCCTCCGCCGAGGAACGTGCCCTCGTGCCCCATCATTTGATTGATGTCATGGATTTGTCGGAGTCGTTTGATGCCGCCCAGTTTGTTCGTCTGGCCCAGATTGCTGAAGTAGAAATTCGTAACCGCAACCGAATCCCTATCTATTGCGGCGGCACGGGGTTTTACTTTAAGGCACTGTTGCACGGACTTTCCACGGCACCTCCCTCCGATGGGTTGGTGAGATCAGCTCTGGAGGCTACCCCATTGACTCAACTTCTCGAGGAACTGCAACAACGCGATCCCGCAGCCTTTGCGTCAATCGACTGCCAAAATCCCCGACGCGTCATTCGCGCTCTGGAGATTATTCGGCTGACTAACCGACCGTTCGCGGACTTTCAACCGAAAATTAATGCGGCAAATGCTGCGACCCTTTTCGTCCTGAACCGCGCCTCTACCGATCTCCACCATCGCATCAACCAGCGCGTGGATCGAATATTTGACCAAGGATTGGAAGCAGAAACCCGTGCGCTTCTGCAGCGTGGGCTTCGAGAAAACCGTACCGCGCAACAAGCCCTCGGATACCGTCAACTATGCGAGTATTTTGATGGTGAACACTCATTAGCTCAGGTGGTCGAGCTTGTAAAACTCCGCACTCGCCAATTTGCAAAACGACAACTCGTTTTCTTTAAGCATCAATTCGCCGCGCGTTGGATCGATTGTTCTCAAAGCACCACGTCACAAACCATCCGAACGGTGTTGAACGAAACAGGACACTGTGAACAGAGTTGACTCTCCAAGGATCACGACCTACCGCTAAGTCATGTTTAGGAGCCAAATACTTTTCATTTCGAGAAGTCGGATCGCCTCTGTGATTACAGCCATCCTACTCAATGCGATCGGCGTGGCTGTCATGGTGGGTGTTTCTCTGGAATCATTCCAACTCTACGGATGGGTGATCTTTGTTCTTACCCCGAGCATCTTGGGGTTCAACACCGCACTCCTTTATTCACTTGGGCAAAAACGCTCCGTGGGTAGCACCGCTGCGCTCTCCTGTGTCAGCCTGCTGGTGGTTGCTCTCGCCATCCTCATCTTTGCCATTGAGGGCTTGATCTGCCTTATAATGGTTCTTCCCATCGCCTTGCCTCTCTGTCTGTTGGGTGCGTATATTGGTCATTTTACGGCCAATTGCATCAACCGTCGCTACCTTAAAGTCCTCACGTCGGTCGTGCTACTTGCTGTCACGCCGCTTCTGACTGCGTTGGAAGCGCAACGCACCGTCTCTCTCCCATCATCCAAAGTGACCACTTCGATCGAAGTGAACTGTGCCGTAGACAAGGTTTGGAAATTGATTCCTGAATTCTCGGCAATCACTTCAGAACCCGTGCTCATTTTCAAAGCAGGCATTGCTTTTCCATTGTCATGCCGCATGGAAGGCTCGGGCGTCGGCGCACCTCGGTTTTGTGAACTTTCGACGGGATCAATGACTGAAACGATTACCGCTTGGAACCCGCCTTATCATCTGGCGTTCGACGTGCTGAAAACTCCACCTTCTATGCGAGAGATCTCTTTTTACAACAATTTTCATCCGCCCCACATCGAAGGATTTTATGTTTCTAAAAAGGGCGAATTCCGTCTCACGTCATTGCCCAACGGGCGCACGAGAATTGACGGAACCAGCCATTATGAAAACCGTTTGTGGCCGGAATCTTATTGGTTACCCATTTCAGATTTCGTCGTCCGCCAAGTTCAGCTTCGTGTTTTGAACCACATCAAAACCCTTTCTGAGTCAACTCCCGCACTCACCCCAGACAGCAATAGTTCTTCTCCTCAATGAAACTAATCTCTTGGAACGTAAACGGCATCCGTGCTTGCCTGCGGAAAAACTTCCTAGAATACCTCACCGAACAATCGCCAGATATTCTTTGCCTACAAGAGACCAAGGCTACCGAAGCTGATGTCGAAGCCGTTTGGCCGAGTTATTATCAGACCCACTGGAATTCGGCACAGAAAAAAGGCTACTCGGGCACCTCCATTTTTAGCAAACGGCAACCCCTCAAAGTCACTACCGGCATCGGGCATCATCTCCATGACAATGAGGGGCGTGTTGTAAACGCCGAGTTTGACAATTTTTACCTCGTGAATGTTTACGTGCCAAACTCCCGTCGTGAACTCACGCGGTTGCCTTATCGTCAACAATGGGATGCCGATTTTCTTGCTTATCTGAAAGAGCTTCAGCGTAAGAAACCGGTTATTGTTTGCGGCGATTTGAATGTTGCGCACACAGCGATCGATCTGGCCAATCCCCGAGCAAATCTCCGCAACCACGGCTTTACTGCCGAGGAACGCGCAGGGTTCGATGGATTTATTCAGGCAGGTTTTATAGACACCTTTCGTGAATTCGAGAAAGGAGAAGGTCATTACACGTGGTGGAGTCCTATGCAGGGAGCGCGAGCACGAAATGTGGGATGGCGCATCGACTATTTCCTCGTATCTCGAGACCTTCGCCCGTGCCTGAAAAGCGCGTTCATCCATCAGCATATTCTAGGTTCCGACCATTGTCCTATAGGCATTGAATTAGAGCAGTAATTCCCTTTCGCCTTTCCTTATTTCACAGACTGCGCCATAACTTTCTTATCACTCGTTTACCTATGAAATCGCGCAAATGGAGAATCGCTGGCATCAACTTTGATCACTTTCACATGGGCGACCTTTTGCGCATGGCTAGAAGCCATCCCGAGGTCGAACTCGTCGGCATCTCCGATGAGAACCCCCAGCGCATGGAGGAAGCCATTCGCAAACAACGCCTGCCACGCGATCGTGCGTTCGTCGATTACAGAGCCTGCATGGAGCAAGCCAAACCCGACGTGGTCATTCTCTGCCCCTCCGCTTCTCAGCACGGGTCCTGGGTCAAAAAAATCGCACCTTACAACGTCCATATCATGGTCGAAAAACCCTTCGCTGCTTCGCTGAAAGAAGCGGATGTCATGATCAATGCGATGCCCCACGACAAGACGTTGATGATCAACTGGCCGCTCCAATGGGTGGCTTCTCATTGTAAGGCGTATCAATTGATCGAGGAAGGACGCATCGGAAACGTCCTGAACGTCTGGCACTTTGGAGGCAACCGTGGCCCCTTGTTTCATGGAGCAGACAAAGTCGAGAAATCCCCTGCACAAGTTGCCAAAGAAAAACCCGATTCATGGTTTTATAAACGAGCGCATGGTGGCGGGTCACTTCTAGATTATCTCGGCTACGGCACAACCTTGGGATCCTGGTTTCAGGGAGGCCGCCGACCGCTCGAAGTCACCGCTGTCGTGGATGAACCGGCTGGACTCGAGGTCGATGAACATAGCCTCGTCATCGCACGATATGCCCACGGACTCTCCAAGTTTGAAACGCGGTGGGGCACGTTCACCGATCCGTGGACCATCCAACCCCAGCCCAAGTGCGGCTTCATCATCACAGGAACCGAGGGTACCATTAGTTCTGATGACTACGAGGACCACGTCACAGTCCAAACCCGTCAGAGAACCAAGCCGCATCGTCTCGTCGCTCCAGCTCTCAAAGCACCCTTTCAGAACCCCGTCCAATACCTCCTGCACTGTCTTAATACTCACAAACCACTCTCGGGCCCTGTCAGCCTACCCACCAGCCGACTTGGCCAAGAAATCGTTGATGCCGCGATTCGCAGCGCACGATTAAAACGCACCATTCAACTTCCTCCAGCCCCGATCGAAGTGCTTTAAGGTGAGCCATAAAATTATTTTTACAGATACGCATGCGCATTTGGATTTTCCTGATTTTGCTCAGGAGTTGCCGGAAGTGCTGGACCGCGCTGCGTCTGCTGGGGTTGCACGGATTATCACTATCGGCACGGATTTGGAATCAAGTCGCCGCGCCATCCTACTCGCTGAACGCTTCGAGGAAGTCTTTGCCGTGGTGGGTTGGCACCCCTCCAATGTGGAGACAGCACCGGAGGATATTCGACCTGCCCTACGGGAGTTGGGTCAGCATCCCAAGGTAGTTGCTATTGGAGAAACGGGTTTGGATTATTATCGCCTTCCCTCAACTCGCCCCGGAGGAACTCTGAGTGATGACGATCCTTATAAAAAAAAGCAGTCTCAACTTTTTTCGCAACATTTGGAGATCGCTCAAGAATTAGGATTGAACTGTGTGATCCATCAGCGTCATGCCGCGAATGAAACAATCGATCAACTCCGGCCGTTCGCGCCTCGCGTCAGGGGCGTATTCCATTGCTTCGTTGACACACCTGAAATCATGCGGCAGGTCTTAGATTTAGGCTCCCTTGTGAGTTTTACGGGGATCACTACATTCAAGAATGCCGCTGCCGTACGTGAAACTCTGGCAAGCACACCGGTGAACGCGTTGATGTTGGAGACAGACTGTCCCTATTTAGCACCCGTCCCCTATCGTGGAAAGCGATCAGAACCGGCACACGTCCGGGAGATTGCACAGGTCGTTGCACAGGTCAAGTCGGTCACCCTCGAGGAACTCAGCCAAATCACCGAATCGACAGTTCAACAATTTTTTCCAAAACTGAAGCCTGCATGACTAGTTGGTTTCTACGACAAGGGTTGTTGCACTACTTATATAAAAGGACAAGTAGGCGATGGCTCTGTTTGATCCTGGTCTGGCTGTCGGGGTGGTTTGGTTCGGTCTCGGCGATTCCGCCCGAGCAAATCCAACAAATGATCCACCGGCGCTGGCAGGATCCAACACTTTCTTCGATACTGAATATCACTTCTTTCGCCCAGACCGCTGATGGCTACCTTTGGATTGGAACGCGGGAGGGATTGGTTCGTTTTGATGGAATTCGATTTAAATACTACAAAAAAAACAATACGCCGGGTCTTTTTAACGACGATTTTCAAACACTCCTCTTAGCGAAAGACCAGACACTTTATTGCGGCGTTTTCGAGGGTGGTCTCGTGCGAGTAAAGGACAACATATTTCGAAGTTTTATCCGGGAGGATGGGCTTTCAAATCACAGGGTGGCCGCACTCGCCGAAGGGAAAGATGGCACGATTTATATCGGCACGCGAGCTGGTGGAATTTTTTTATTACGAGATGAAGTAATCACCCCGTTGAACATTCCCGGGCAAGGATTTTTCGATGTGCGATCGATTTGTTTGGTGAATGGCGAAATCTGGATGGGCTCTGGTTCGGAACAGGACGTTCCAGCCGAACGACGTAGGGCCGCATTGGGTGATCGCTCGAAAAGCCCTAGAACCGGTGGCGTTATCGGCCATTGGGACGGAAAAAACTATCACCGGATCCAATTGCCCGGAGCGGATCTGAGCACCGAAGTTTGTGCAATCATCTTGGGACCTGATGGGATGCTCTACATTGCGACCTCGAACCAAGGTGTGTACTCGATGCCCCCCAACTCATCGGGTCCAATCAATCGCATCCCTGAACCTCCTTCAGGACTCCAGGGTGCTCGGGGGCTCGCGTTTGATTCGTTGGGGGCACTTTGGGTGACCTTGGGTACGGGAATGGTAGCAAGATCCGAGCGTGGAATTTGGTCAACCTTTCCCCTAATTGATGGAGTCAGATTCCACCCTGCAGAAGCCATTTTTGAGGATAAAGAAGGAACGGTGTGGGTGGGAACGAGTTCTGGGTTGGATTGTTTTTATTCAGGTGCCGTCACGACGTTTGGTAAACCCGAGGGACTAGCCGGTGATGAGACGACTTGTGTCACGGAAGATGAACTTGGTCAAATATGGGTTGGATCCTGGGATCGTCACCTATCCATGATCTCCAGCAATGGCATATCGAATTTCAACCTTGGGCCGGAGCGAGGCGGTACAATTCAGAGTCTGGCTCCCGCGAAAGGCGGTGGAGTCTGGTTTGGTAGAACGAATGGTTTGGCTAAAATGAAGGATGGGCTTCCGCATTTTTACACCTCCAAAGACGGACTTCCGGAAGATTGGGTTTGGTCGATCTACGAGGATAACCAAACCAACGTCTGGATAGGATCGCCCCCGGGCGTTGGCCTCCATTCCTTCAAGCCCGGCAGCAAAGGAACGAATTATGCAGGAACTCGACATTTGGGCATTCGGACAATCGTCCCCGATGGCGAAGGCGGGTTATGGCTAGGCACCCAAAATCATGGTCTCGTCAATTTCCGCAACGGTGTCATACGCAGGTCCTGGAGCAAAACCGAAGGGCTGTCGGATGATTCAGTGCGTTCATTGCTCGTCGATAGCAATAACACAGTTTGGGTTGGAACTAGGGATCGAGGGCTGAACCGATTTGCAAACGGTCCGATTGACAGGTTTAGGTGGGAGCAGGGCTTTGGAGCCGACCAGGTTTCCGGCATCGTGCGGGACGATTTGAACCAATTGTGGATGGGTACCCCACGAGGAATTTTTCGAGCCTCCATCAGCGGACTCGATCGCCTCATTACTGGCAATGCGCTGTTCAGTGATTTTCGACTTTTTACTCAGGTTGATGGGATGCGATCGGAGGAGTGCCGACGGGAGAATAATCCATCGGTTCTGCGTAGTCGTGATGGTCTTTTATGGTTCACAACACGGATGGGGTTGAGCATGCTTGATCCGAAACGCGTTCACACCGAAGAAGGTCCACTACCTGTCCAGATCGAAACCTTGGAGGTCGGCGGAATCGTGAAATCTTCTTCCGAAAGCTTGGTTTTTTCACCTGGGGACCACAACGTCCGAATCACATTCACGGCGACGGCTCTCCGGTATCCGAGCCGAGTGAGGTTCCGTTACAAACTCTCGGGAGTCGACCCCGACTGGGTGATGCTCCCTTCCTCGCTTCGGGAGGTGTCCTACCGAAATTTGAAACCGGCCAGTTACAAGTTTTCTGTGCAAGCTGTCTCGGGTGCCGCTGAATTTAACGGCACACCAAAAGTCGTGGCGTTTATTCTGCCGCCTCTGTTTTATCAGACTAAGACCTTTTATGGATTGTTCGTCGGATGTGCACTCGCTTTGATGTTCCTGTTGCATCTGTTCCGCCTAAGGATGTTGGCTCGGAGGGCCTTTACCCTTCAAGCCGAGGTGTTCGCACGCACATCAGAATTGCGAGCAGAAATCATCGAACGCGAACGGGGGGAGGCACAATTGCGATTGCTGCCAGCCCGCATCCTTCAAGCCCAAGAAGGCGAACGGCGCCGCGTCGCGTCCGAACTCCACGATTCGGTGACGCAACTCCTCGCCTCTGTGCGAGTCCGAGTGCATCATTTGGAGACCCTTTTAGTGAATGAACCGCTAGTCCATTCTGCGATTCTAAAAACAAAGGAGTTGCTCGACCATTCAGTACAGGAGGTTCGTCGAATCTCTCGAAATCTGCGTCCGGTCGAACTCGATGATTTTGGTTTGAAAGTGGCATTGGAAAACTCCTGCGATGAATTTCGCCTACGCACGCGTCTCAACCTTGATTTGGTTTTTAACGAACGACTTGTCCAAATACCTTCCAGATTAGAATTGCCGATCTACCGAATTATTCAGGAAGCGTTAACCAATATCGAACGGCATGCTGATGCGCGAACCGTGAGGGTGGAATTGACGGTTCAAGCCTCGAGCCTACTCCTCACCGTGCGCGATGATGGGAAAGGATTCTCATCGGGGAACCACCAACATCTTCATCCTCGCAAACAAGGGATCGGTCTCATCAATATTCGCGAGCGTGCAGTGGCTGTCGGTGGTATCTGTTCCATTCAATCCGTGGAGGGTCACGGTAC
>WBXJ01000083.1 GCA_008933045.1 Verrucomicrobiota bacterium | reverse complement strand
GCCTTGGATGCAAAAACGGTCAATCAAAGGCTCACAAGCCTCCTACTAATCCCCTTACCCTTAGGTTTCTCGAAGGCACCACCGTCCCACGGTGGTGCCTTTTTTTGTGGAACGACAGTGTTTAAACGCACACCAGACCACCGGCTGGGCTTCGGTGATCTCTACCTGAATGTGGATGGTAAATTAAAACTAACGGCCTATTTCTTCGACGGTGTCTTGGTTGCCGCACCGTGGACTTGGGCACTCACACGCAATCGCAAACCGTTAAGCCGAATGAAACCAGTGGCATCATCTTGATTGTAGGCTTTCGTTGGATCGGCCTCCATCGTCGCAATTTGTGGATGATAAAGGCTGACAGGTGATTTGCGGCCAGCGTTGATGATATTGCCCTTGTAGAGCTTCACTCGCACTGTCCCGCTCACATCCTTCTGGCTTTCAGTCACCAATGCTTGTAGCGCGAGCCGTTCCGGGGCGTACCAATAGCCGTAATAAACCAACTCAGCATACTTGGGAATCAGCCCGTCGCGAATGTGCATCACCTCTCGATCCATTGTGATGCTCTCCATCTGCCGATGGGCATAGTGTAGAATCGCTCCACCAGGAGTCTCGTAGACGCCTCGAGATTTCATTCCAACATAACGATTCTCGACAAGATCAACGCGACCAACACCGTGCTTGCCGCCCAACTTGTTCAGCACTTGCATGACTTTCAGCGGGTTCAGTGCTTTGCCGTTGACTGCAATGCATAAGCCCTTTTCAAAATCTAGGGTAACATACTCCGGTTTGTCAGGTGCATCCTCAGGCGAAACGCTCAACACATACATGGCCTTGTGTTCTGGCGCGGAGGCGTCCAGCCAAGGATCCTCCAGAATTCCTGCTTCAAACGAGATGTGCAGAAGGTTTCGATCCATCGAGTACGGTTTTTTCGCCGTCGCTTGCACAGGAATCTTCTTCTCCTCGCAATACGCGATCATCTCGGCCCGACCGGGGAACTGAGTGCGAAATGTTTCATCGCGCCAAGGAGCGATGACCTCTAAATCAGGAGCCAACGCAGCAGCGGTCAACTCGAACCGCACCTGATCATTGCCTTTGCCCGTAGCACCGTGGGCGATGTAGTGCGCGCCTTCCTCTCGTGCGATTTCTACCATCCGTTTAGCAATCAAAGGTCGAGCGATACTCGTGCCCAGAAAATACTGGTTCTCATAAATCGCTCCCGCTTGGATCATTGGGAAGATGAAATCTCGGGCAAACTCCTCCTGCAGATCATCGATGTAAAGCTTCGACGCACCCGTCTTTCTCGCTTTAGGGCCCAGACCCTTCAATTCCTCCTCCTGACCGACATTCGCACAGAACGCGATCATCTCTGCGTTGTATTTTTCCTTGATCCAAGAGAGCAGCACCGAAGTGTCGAGTCCGCCCGAATACGCTAAAACTATTTTCATATGGTTTACCAAAAAATGAATAAAGACACTACCCACACAGGGAAAGCAGAACCGGATACCGCTGTCACACCCGAGTTTGAGAAAGGATTACTGCGTTTTATAGAAGATCAGCAACTGGGACTTGTTGGTCTCCGTAATGAACAACTCATTATCCTTCACCCTGCCGCTCCAGGTCAGGTTTGTGCCGAGTGAATTAGGCAGGACGAGTTGGTATTCCCCGGAGGCTTCGATTCGCTTCCACTCACCATCACCAGCGAGTTGGGTGATTGGAGGAGTCGGGGGAGCTGCGACAACGATTGTTGTGGGAGGAGGGGTGCGTTGCTGTCCACGAGCCAAAGGACCGTAACGGCTTGTAACGCGGTTGTCTCGCTGTTGCGAAACAGGTGGGACCTGCACAACAACCGTCGTCGCTGTCGGCGGGGGGGCACCTCCGCTACTCTTCACATGGGTTTTATTGTTGAGTGTCGCCAACAGCGTGATGTTTGGCATCGTATCAATTGTTTTTCTTAGGCTGGCTAACTCGACAGATTTTATATCGGGTTTGGTTTTTCTCTCATGAACGAGCACCGCCTCTTTGTCCAAAGTCCAAAACCCAAGGAGATGTTCGTCGGCGTACTTAGGAGATTTGCCAGTTTCAAGAAACGTCCGAAGATCCTTCAGGTCTACACCGATAATTTCATTCAAAATCTCAGCGTTTCCCAAAATGCCTTGAGTCCTAGGATGTTCAATAATCGCTTTGACGCTCGCTTTGCCGAAGATCAAATCATTGTATTCCTTATCCGCGCCCATTTCTTGAAATTCAGTCCGTTGACCGAGTGAAAGAAAATAGGGATAATTGGACAATCGACCTTGCAGAACTGGGTTGTGATACAGCAGCCCAAGGATATCCGAGCCTTGATAAAAAGCGGCTGGGGTTTTATCCAACGCAGCTAAAACGCGGTCAAAACCCGTCTCATGGATATCACGCCGGGCCGAACTCATGAAATTGATCCAAGCCGGATTATTTCCATCCTCCGTGCTTACCTGTGCCGTCAAATAACCGCCCGTATAAATGAGCTTGGAGATGGCGAAAAAGATAATCACCCCTGTGAGAAGCCCTATAGAAGTCCCCACGCGTCGATCCATCCGTAACCATTGTTGATTCGAGACATCATCACGTTTGTATTTGTAAAACATCATGATCTTGAAATGCAGGCCAAACCCAAGGGCTAGAAAGAGTATCAGCACCAGGACATACGCGATACCGGAAGGAACAAGGTAAATCCAAAGAGGGTTCTTCAGCCCAGCTGATTTAATCAAGCCCGTCAGCGCGCCACCCAAGGGAGTCGCCACCAACCCTGCAACGATTGCCCCTAAAAAAAAAGTCAGGTTGCGCACCGCCCCTAGGGCAAATCCGACCGCTGCGAATAATCCCAGAACTCCCAAGGCCAAAATCCAAAGTGTCATAATGTCTTAAATTACGCCAGAGCCGCTCCAAACGCACGCAGAAAACACCTCCAAAACTCCAGCAGATGCTACAAAACAGCAAGAGGCGTGCCCGCTGGATTGCAGGCACGCCTCTCGGATGCAAATTCTTTTCTAGCTTTAGGCTGAAGCTGGAGGGATGGCCGCCGGCACTTCCTCGATGACTGCGTTGTCTACTAAGAAATCCACGGCTAACTCGAGCAAAAGCTGCTCTTGAACTCGGCCCAAGCCATTGTTCTTTTTCAGATCTTTAAAGAACTTATCAGGTGACACCTTATTCTTCGCAGCCATCGCCATGATTCGGCGAGTGAAAGATTCTTGTGAAACTTTCAGACCTTCTTGTTCCCCTACTTTGCTCAGCAGAAACGAAATCTTTACCTGATCTTTCGCAGTGTTGTTTGCGAGTTCAAAAATTTCGTTTTTATGCTGGGCGATCTCATCCTTCGACACGCCCCGTTGTTGGTTTTCCTTCACCACATCATAAACCACCTCGCGAGTCACATTCTGCACCATCGACTCAGGCAACTCACAAGTCACAGCTTCTTGGAGTTGTTGTATCAACTGGGAACGAACAGATTGAGTGCGGCGATTGTTGACTTCCGCTTCCAAATCGGTGCGAATTCCTTCCCTGAGAATCTCAAGCGATTGCGCGCCCCAAGATTCGGCGAAACTTAAGTTCACCTCGGGAAGCAGTTGCTCCTTCACCTGAGTCACCGTCACCTCATACACGCCCTTCCTACCTTGGAGCAATGCTGAGACAAAATCGGCCGGAAAATCTACCCCAACAGTCCGCGTTTCACCCTTGACCCCGCCGATCAACTGTTCAGTAAACCCCGGGATAAACTGCCCCTCGGCAATCTGCATCCAGAAAGCTGTCTGCTTTGTAAGTCCACGGGCAGTGGGGGCAATCGCCGTCAAAGGCTGTCCGTCAGTCGTCGCCGTATAATCCACCACCACAAAGTCGCCTGTCTGAGCCGGTCGCTCGACATCTTGATATTCCACACGCTGCTTGCGCAACACCTCGATGGCACGATCAATATCACTCTCAAGCACTGATCCCACTTCCTTCGTAGCCTTGAGTCCTTTGTAATTCGGTAACTCAAACACAGGAGCGGTATCAATCGTCGCAGTATACTGCAACGCCTGCCCTTGGCCGAATTGGACTTCCTCGAAATCAGGCCCAGCCACGACAATCAACTTAGCATCCGAGACCGCCTGCTGATACGCTTCGTTCACCAATTTCCGGCGAACTTCATCCACGATAGTTTTTGCGTGGCTCTTAGCCACCATCGCTCGCGGAGCCTTACCGGGGCGGAATCCGGGCAAGGTAACTTGCTGCTGAATCTCACGGGTCACCGCTTCAAACGCAGCATCTACCGCCTGAGCATCAACTTCCAACCGTAACAACTTCCGGCAAGGGGCTAAATCTTCAATGGTTACATTCACAAACGAACCTTTCACCTAACGATAAAAAAACCGCGAAGCAACCTTCAACAAGGTTGCCGCGCAGGGCAAGCCTTCAACTTAATCCAAGAATGTAAAAAGTGTCAAATTGGTTTTTTGGCCTGTTTTTGGCCCCCGAATCCTCAGGAGTGACGTTTACATTCGCTTCACGTTCCTGATGGTGTTGGGCTTCATCGGCTTGACCAACTGCACGACCGGGCGTAACTTAGGCATCGGGTTGGGTCTGTTGTTTTTTCTTTGCCTGTTTGGCTGCATCCTGCTGCGCAAGTTTGGCCATACGCTGATAGCCCCCCTCCGCAAATCCGCGTATTAAACTAATTATGTCACAGCAAATCTGGCTCTGGGTCGGTTTCAACGTTTTCGTCCTCGCGATGCTGGCGCTCGATCTCGGGGTCTTCCACCGGAAGGCGCACGTCGTGACCGTCAAGGAATCGATCGCGTGGACCATCACCTGGGTCGTGCTCGCGTTGCTCTTCAACCTCGGTATCGCCCACTACATGGGCGACGCGAAGGGTCTCGAATTCTTCACCGGCTACGTCATCGAGAAGTCGCTCAGCGTGGACAACGTCTTCGTCTTTGCGCTGCTCTTTTCCTACTTTGCCGTGCCGCCTATCCATCAGCACAAGGTTCTTTTTTGGGCATCCTGGGCGCGCTGATTATGCGCGCGATAATGATCGTCGTGGGCGCGGCGCTCATCGCGAAATTCTCGTGGATCATCTACATCTTCGGCACCTTCCTCATTCTCACGGGCATCAAGATGATCGTGAAACGCGAGGAGGAGCTTCATCCCGAGCGCAACCCCGTGGTGAAGTGGTTCAAGAAGCTCATGCCCGTGACTAACGACTATCGCGGGGACAAATTCTTCGTGCGCGAAAACGGCGTACGCATGGCCACGCCGCTCTTCGTAGTGCTGTTGCTGGTTGAAATCTCCGACGTAATTTTCGCCGTGGACTCGATTCCGGCGATCTTCGCCGTCACCAAAGATCCATTCATTGTCTATACGTCGAACGTATTCGCCATTCTCGGCCTCCGCTCGTTGTATTTCGCGCTGGCGGGCGTGATGGACAAATTCCATTACCTCAAGATTGGCCTCGGCGTGGTGTTGACGTTCGTCGGCGTGAAAATGCTCCTCGCGCACACGAAATGGGCCATCGACACCCATATCTCGCTCGGCGTTATCGTATTGGTTCTCGCCACGTCGGTGGTGATGTCGCTGCTGCGACCGAAGAAATTAGTGTTACCTGTCGTTGCTCCCAAAACTTTGGACTGAACATGACCCAACGCGTCAAACAACTCGTTGCGATGAAGTCGTTCCACTACTTCATCGTGGCGGTAATCGTGCTGGCTGGTGTGGTCGCCGGACTGGAAACCAGTCCGGCCATGATGGAACGCCACGGCACGCTGCTGCTGGCGTTTGACAAGTTGATCCTCGCCACCTTCATCCTTGAAGCCGCGTTGAAGATAGGGGCGCACGGGCGCAAACCGTGGCGCTATTTTGCCGACAGTTGGAACGTCTTTGATTTCCTGATTGTCGTGCTGTGCGTGTTGCCCGTGGGCGGGCCGTTCGCGGCGGTGCTCCGACTGACGCGTGCGCTGCGGTTGCTGCGGCTCGTGAGCGCGCTGCCCAAGTTGCAATTGCTCGTGGGCGCTTTGCTAAAAAGTTTGTCCGCCATGGGATACGTCGGCCTGCTGTTGGCCCTATTGTTCTATATCTATGCGGTCGCGGGCATTCATCTGTTCGGCAAGACCGATCCTGTTCATTTCGGCTCGCTGCCGACGGCGATGCTGTCGCTGTTCCGGCTTGTGACGCTTGATAACTGGGCTGATATTTTCAACCTGCAAGTCGCCCACGTCGCGGGCATCAAAGTCGCCATCTACTTTGTCACCTTCATCGTGTTCGGCACGATGATCATCATGAATCTTTTCATCGGTATCATCATGAGCAGCATGTCCGAGATGCACGAAGAGATGGCCGTCCGTGATCGTGCGAAGCACATCAAGGAAACCGGCTCAATCACGCTCGACGACGAATTACGCGCGCTCGAACGGCAAACGGAAGCCCTGCATGTGCAACTGCGCAGCCTACGGCACCGGGCACATGAAAGACAGCCCCTTCTAAAGTACGGGCCGTAGTTGGAACCAAATCAATTGTGACCATGGAAATCCTCGACGCCATCCGCGCCAACCTGCTGTCGCCCGCCGTGCTGTTCTTCGCACTGGGCCTCATGGCCGCGCTCACCAAGAGCGATCTGAAATTCCCTGAACCGCTTTATGTGGGACTGACGATTTACCTGCTCGTGGCCATCGGCTTCAAAGGCGGCGTGGCCATCGCCGAGGCCGGCCTCGCCAAGGTCTGGCTGCCTGCGCTGGCGGCCTTGGCCCTCGGTGCGTTGATTCCGCTGTGGACCTATCCACTGCTGCGCTTCGGTGGAAAATTTTCCGCCGTGGACTCCGCCGCCATCGCGGCGCATTACGGCTCGGTGAGCGCGGTCACGTTCATCGCTGCGACCAATTATCTGAAAGCCGTCAACCAGCCTTACGAGGACTACGCCACGGCATTTCTCGCCGTGATGGAATCACCGGCCATCCTCGTGGGCGTGGTGCTGGGCAAACTTGCCACGAAGACGGAGGGCGAAGGATCTGGCGTGTCGCTCAAGAAAGCGATGCACGAGGCGATCTTCGGTCGCAGCATCTTTCTGCTGGTCGGTGCGCTGGTCGTCGGCGCGCTGTGCGGCAAGCCGGGCATGGAAAAAGTGGAGGCGTTCTTCGTCACGCCGTTTCAGGGCGTGCTTGCGCTCTTCCTGCTGGAAATGGGCATGGTCGCCGGGCGTCGGCTGGAGGATCTAAAAAAGGTCGGGCTATTCCTGCTCGGCTTCGGCGTGCTGGTGCCGCTGGTCAATGGCACGCTCGGAGTTTATCTCGGCCAGCTCGTCGGGCTTGAACTGGGAGGCGCGACATTGCTCGGCGTTTTGTCCGCGAGCGCGTCTTACATTGCCGCTCCAGTCGCCATCCGCATTTCACTGCCAGAAGCGAACCCGACGCTTTACCTCACGTCGTCACTCGCCATCACGTTCCCGTTCAACATCACGCTGGGCATCCCAATTTACTTGGAGATCGCCCGCCATCTCTACTCTTGAAGCCATGAAAACACACCCGATGAAACTGGTCACTATAGTCTGCGAAGCCTACGCGAGGGAGGCGGTAACGAAACTTCTCCGCGAAGTTGGGGCACATGGCTACACACTCTTCGCGGTGGAAGGCGACGGTTCGCAGGGCAAACGTCCGGGGGACATCCCCGAGTTTGCGAACATCCAGATCGAAGTCGTGGTGTCACCGACAGTCGCAGACACTTTGCTGACGCGGCTGGAAAAGGAATTCTTTCCCCGCTATGCCATGATCGCTTTCGAGTGCGAGGTGCGTGTGTTGCGAAAGGAAAAATTCTAGCGGGACTGCCTGCGTGCGCTTGGAATTATTGAGCTGCCCGGTATTGCTGCGTTCATACTTGAGTAAGGGCGTATCGACCCACTTGCTCAGCCGCGGCCCGTTTGCCGCAGTGCCCGGCGCGAGGAACCGGACGCGATCCGCCGCGCTGGAGCTGCCGACGCTTTGCAACGGCACGATGCGGATGAGCTTCAGCCTGTAGGTCTGGGGCGAAAACATCAAGAATACGAAAATTTGCTTTAGGTGACTTCCAGAAACTCAGCTTTTTAAAAGTTCAGGGCTGGTTTTGCTGGGGTTTTTGAATAACATTTTTCAAAGTGGGAGGTTTCTGGAAGTTGCCCCAAGGCTATTCCGCACCTCGGAATTATGGGCTAGAATGCACAAGCGGACGGTTCATTCGATTTTTTGATTTTAAACAGATATTGTATTCAGCAACAAAGCATTTAAATAAATTAGAAAAACTACAACAAAATAGTTTTAACAAAAATAAAATAAGAAATAAAAATTAAGCTGCTGAGCATGCTAATATGCTAGAACAATCGCGGCAGAGTAAGGCGTCCATTGGCTCGGGATGCGATCATTTGCACAAACCATCGCCCTGAAAAAAGGGCAACGCCGATATAGTCCACGAGTTTCCAAGGAGTGACGCCGATTTGACCGATGTTAAACAGCACCTGATTCATAAAAAGTTGTCCGTTTAAGATTTTAGTTTGGATCCGTTGTGCTTTGAGCCAATTGGTCGTTGCGGGTTTCCGGCTTGTACAACCCAATGAGTCGAGCCGCCACCCAACCTCCCCCAAGGCCGATCATAGTCCCACAAACGACATCTGAAATTCGGTGGCGATCCAAATAAATGCGCGACCATCCAACTAGAGCAGGAACTGTTAGAACGAGATACCACCACCCTCGGCGTCGCTGGAATAACAGCACGGCAACAAATCCTGCCGCGGCACCAGTGTGTCCGGATGGAAAAGCGTTGTAATCGTAAACACCCACCAACCATTTTCCATCATGGCGAAGGCCATACCACCCTTGGGGAATTTGGGCACTAGGGCGGGTACGACCTGTTGAGCAACGAATCGAAAGGGTGACAGAACCCGCAATGAGCGAACCAAGAACCATGCCGAGAATAAGCTTTGAAGCCAGCCTCTGTCGACGGCGGTGGCAATAGATGGCTGCGGGAATCAAACAGATTAAAAGAAAGTGCAGTTCGGAATAATGACTGACCAGTCGGGCAAGGCTATTGGTGTTTTGGTTTTGGTTTTCCTGAACATAATTTCGAATTGTTTCATCCAATGAAAAACTCACTAAAATGACCGTAGCAAAGGCTCCTATCCAGGCTAGGATGAGCTTGTTTATTGAGGTTGATTTAGCTTGCTCGGCTGATAGATTGGCTGATTTGCTCATTTCTGACATTCAGGACGCATATTAATACAGACCATGCCTTTCAGCAATCCTTGGACGTTTGTTTTTGCCAAAATGAATACGACTCTTCGCAAAGTCATATTTCTGGGGTTGTTCGCGTTCTTATTGGCGGCGGCAGGTTCTTGGTGGTTGCCGATTTTGGATCGTGACGAACCTCGTTTTGCAGAGGCGTCTAGGGAGATGAGGGAACGGGACGAATGGGTCATCCCGTATTTCAACAACAATTACCGATTCGACAAACCCCCTCTGGTTTATTGGTGCCAACGCGCTGTGGCTGGATTGATTGGAGAATCGGATGTGAGTGTTCGGGTTCCATCAATGCTGGCCGCAGCATTGACCGCAGTCATTATTTTTGGTTTTGGACGGCGATGGAAAGGAGAGACCACTGGGTTTTGGGCGGCGGTTGTTTTTACGCTTTCGCTGCAAACCCTGATTCACTCAAAATTGGCATTAGCCGACATGTTGATGATTTGTTTTTCAACCCTCGCAATGTGGGCGGGTTGGGAGCTTCTACAATCGAATAATAAGCCAACGTTTCATGGTCGATGGTGGTGGATTTTTTATGGTTCGTTGGCACTCGCCTTTTTGGCGAAGGGTCCCGTGGGATGGATTGCTATTGGGATGGTTTTATGGTCATCGAAATCCATGGGGAAACGGTGGGCGAATGATCGCATGTGCTGGGGTTATGGTCTTCTATTGATGTTTTTTATCATCGGTCTGTGGGGCATTCCCGCTTTGATTAAAACGCAGGGTGAGTTTTTCAAAATTGGTATCGGTCGTCATGTCGTTGCTCGATCCCTCCAAACAATGGAAGGTCATGGCGGAGGAGGATGGTTCACCTATCTTGCTTCACTTCCGTTTTATTTTTTGACCTTTTTCTTTAGTTTCTTTCCCTGGTGCCTTTGGGTTCCCAAGTTGTTAATGGCTTGGCGCAAACGATCCGATCCCTTGTGGTCCGAAAAATATCTAGGTCGAGGGATACTGCTCATCTTCCTGATTTTCACCTTGGTTAAAACTAAATTGCCGCATTACACACTCCCGGCTTTCCCTTGCGTTGCCCTTCTGTTCGTCTCCGAATGGCAGCAATGCAAGTGGTCCCTCCGAGCCTTGCGATTCGGATCGGTTTTCATGGTCGGATTCGCGTTGGTTATTTCGTTGGTAGTGGCTCCACTGGTGAGACCCTACTTTCCCACAATCCGCCTTATTGAACTCGCGGCACCCTATCTGACAGCCGAGACAGAATTTTGCTCGAGTGACTATCAGGAACCAAGTTTGGCTTGGTATTTTCGACGCTACACAAGAAAATACCATGAGTCCCTTTCCTCCCCAGAGGTGGTGAAGTTTATGGAAAAACCCGGAGCACGGCTGGCGATTTTACCCACCCGCGATGCTGCGGAGTTGTTACCCACCCCCCCTACAACATGGTTAATTCACCGTGTTGAAGGGTGGAATGTAGTGCGGGGTCGAAAAATGGATATCACCATGTGGATTAAGCCGTAGCTAGGAATTGCAGCAAAATCCTAATCATCTGAGTCCTCCTGCATAGGGAATACAAATGCGGCACGGGTGGGAGCGGGCATGGGGACATCCGCTCGTTTGATGCTATGCCAGAGAACGCGATTCAGGACGAGGCCATCCGCTGCATCCTCTTTGGCGAAATTCATCTTACGCGATTTTTCGGCACCGTAAGCCGTGATTTGATTGCGTTCGTTCAGGTCGATATTGATCGGGCGGACTTTATAAGAACGCAAATCGGGTTGAGCTTGAAACGAAGCGGTCATGGGATTTGCGAAGGCATCGAACTGGGAGATAGGTTCTCCCAGAATTAACTCCATCGTGCGTAGCATGCTAGAGCTTGTGTAAATGGTTGAATCTATACTTTTCCTTCCGCCGGGCAACCTTCGTACATCGTGCCCCCCCTTGATGAGGAAGGGGCGACTCTAAAGGGATGGGGTGTAGCAAGAATATTTTGGGTGAGAGGTGGGGTGATTTGATGGCTAATAAGTCGGCGGG
>WBXJ01000082.1 GCA_008933045.1 Verrucomicrobiota bacterium | reverse complement strand
GCCTTTCTACCGATCGGTTGCTTGATGATCCGCAGTGGATTGAAACAGTCCGATTCCTGATGCGGGAAGTGATCTCGATTGCTCGGGGTTTAGGTTTCCAGTTGAACGATGAGCTTGTGGAGGATCAGATTGCTAGGACTCGAGAAATGGGAGTTTATCGGCCCTCCACCTTGATCGACTTTGAATTGGGGCGCGACATCGAGCTGAGGAGTTTATTCGAGCGCCCGTTGGTGGAGGCTCGTCGACTAGGTCTCCCGACACCCTGGCTAGAGCGATTGTGCGGGGTGCTTCGGCAACTTGCAGATCACAATAACGTCAACGTCGGACAAACCGCATCCTGCGAGGCCACCACGGGGTTGAGGTGAGTGACGCCGATTTTTTTGAGCCGGTTATTGATCGCACCTAAGGCAATTTCGGGCCGATTACAATCACGGCTGAGGTGACCCAAGTAAAGGTGGGCGAGCGTGGGTGTGATGATTTCCTCCAACACATCCGCTGCGGCTTCGTTGGAGAGGTGTCCATGACGGCTGAGGATACGTTGCTTCAAACTCCAAGGTCGTCGGACATCGTCTTGCAGTAGCTTGAGATCATGGTTGGTTTCTAACACGAGCACGTTAGAAGCTCGCACACGTTCGACGACGAGTTTGGTGGCATGCCCAAGGTCGGTCAAAAAACCAATCTGCACTCCATTGGCACGGAATGCAAAACCGACAGGATCCTGAGCATCGTGGGGGACCGAGAACGTATCCACATTCACTGAGCCGATCTCAAAGGAGTCCCCGGTATTGAAGAGTCGGCAGTCCATCGTAATTCCCAACTGGGCTTCGATTGCCTCGCGGGTTTGACGATTGCAATAAACCGGCAGGCGAAGCCTACCCGCCAGTGCCGTTAAGCCTTGGATGTGATCCGAATGCTCGTGCGTGATCAGGATGCCAGTGAGCGATTCAGGAACGCGTTGGATCGTTGTTAAGCGGTGTCGAATTTGGCGACCACTGAACCCGGCGTCGATCAGCAGGCGGGTATTTTGATGCTCCAAATAGGCGCAATTACCGCCGGAACCGCTGCCAAGAATTGTAAACTGGACTGACACAGTGGTCACCATAGGTAGCAACACTAGGACGAGCAAACGTTTTCCCAGCTTTCGAGCAATCGGCACCGCTCCAGGTTCATTTTGAAGTTGGCAGGCTGCTTTCTAATCCCCAGAGTTCGCCGCGATGGCGCATATTCATGAAGCGATTGATTTTACGGTGGCGATTTTTGTGGTGCATCAAAACCGAGTTCTGATGATCCTCCACAAGAAGCTTGAAAAGTGGCTACCTTTGGGTGGACACATCGAACTGGATGAGGATCCGGAAATTGCAGCAATTCGAGAGGCGCATGAGGAATCCGGGCTTGATGTCGAACTGGTGGGCCAGCGCCCTCCCACGACTGAGCAGGGAACACGTGCGTTGATCGCTCCACGGTTCTTGGATATCCATCGTATTAGCGCGACTCACGAACATATCGGAATGATTTATTTTGCCCGTGTCCGAGGAGGACAGACCACGTTGGCCGTTCAGGAACACGATGATATTCGTTGGTGTGATGGGGCTGATCTGCTTGCGTTGGACCCTGCACTGACAGGTGCGGTTCTTTGGTATGCACGCAAGGCGTTGGAGGAACTTGCCATTCCGGTCGGCCTCGCTAATCACTTAAACACTACTTCTGATTCTCTGCGGTCATGATCAATTTGCGACAATTCAAGTTCTGGGTTTTTACTCTGGAAGGTCTGAACGCGTTGGCCTCGGCTTACTTCTTTAACTACGTTTTTTTCTTCCTTCAAAAACACCATGGATTTGGTCCCTACGACAATCTTAGGTTCGGAGCGTTGAACGGGTTTCTGTTTGTTTTTTCGTCACTCTACGGCGGAAAATACGCACAACGACACGGCTATTTTTCGGCGTTACGATTGGGTTTTATTCTCATGATCCTCGCACTTGCCTTCGGGTATTTCGTGAGTACGGTGCTTGGACTTTGCATTATCTTATCGGTATGGACGTTCGGCATGTGTTTCACGTGGCCAGCACTCGAAGGTATGGCCTGCGAAAAAGAGAATCACGCCTCGCTGCCAAAGATGCTCGCCATTTACAACATCGTTTGGGCCGGAGGAGGCGCGATTGCTTACTTTAGCGGTGGCTGGGCCCAGTTACATTTAGGCTCAAAATCAATCTTTTGGGTTCCCGTAATTTTGCATGGGATCCAGCTTGTGATTGTGAGTTCGCTCCGGCGCCGGTTGCCGCGTGGTGTTGCTTCCCTCGCAGCTCTCCCCAACGACGACGCTGAACACATTCAAGAAGCGAGTCCCAAAGTCACCCAAGGATTCCAAACATTAGCTTGGGTGGCGAACCCCTTCGCCTACATCGCACAGAGTGCCATCGTACCCTTGATCCCAGAGTTGGCTCAACGCCTGCACCTCTCGGCTGCGGCGGCTGGTGTTTTCTGTTCCATTTGGCTTTTTGCACGCCTATTTTCGTTTGTTATTTTGGGCCTCTGGACGGGGTGGCATTACAGGTTCGGTTGGCTTATCAGTTGTTATCTTCTGTTGGGCGCAGCCTTTTGTGGAATTCTGCTCTTCACCAACCTTTGGTGGCTTGCGTTCCTCCAGATCATTTTCGGACTGTGCGTCGGCCTCGTTTATTATTCATCGCTCTATTATTCGATGAACGCTTCGCAGACATTGAGTGAACACGGCGGCATGCATGAAGCTGCGCTGGGTGTGGGGCTATTTGCAGGGCCAGCTATTGGAGCCTCGGCATTGTGGCTTGTGCCTGGGCAACCTCACGGCGCCGTTTACGCAGTCGCTGTAACATTACTTTGTGGAGGGGTCGCGTTGGTGAAGTTGAAACCGAAAATTACACGCACGAACTAAAAAAACTTATCACGTTCGGTGCCTCAAAAAACAGTTGCCAAGGGAAGCCACTCACATCCAACCTGTGTCTCAGTTGAAACTGCTTTATGTCGTTGCTTGAAAATAAAATAGGAATCGTTTTTGGTGTCGCAAACAAACGATCCATCGCATGGGCGATTGCGCAGGCGTGGAAAAAAGCTGGGGCAACCTTGGCGTTTACTTACCAAGGGGATCGCCTTAAGGAAAACGTGGAGGAACTCGCCGGCACCTTCGGTCCTGAGACGTTGATCTTGCCGTGTGATGTCACGAAGGACGACGACATTGCACGCGTGTTTAGTGAGGTTGGCGCGAAATTTGGTCGATTGGATCTCGCGCTTCATTCCGTCGCTTTTGCACCCAAGGACGCGCTTGAAGGAGAGTTTGTGAATACGTCACGGGAAGCGTTTCGTGTGGCCCACGATGTGAGTGCCTATTCTTTAGTTGCGATTGCTCGAGCTGCCGCCCCGCTCATGACTCAAGGCGGTTCGATTGTGGCGATGACCTATTACGGATCCGAAAAGGTTGTCCCTCATTATAATGTGATGGGAGTTGCCAAGGCTGCGCTAGAAGCTTCGACGCGTTATTTGGCTTACGATTTGGGACCGAAACGAATCCGGGTCAATTGTATTTCAGCCGGCCCTGTAAACACTCTTGCTGCCCGTGGAATTTCTGGTTTCTCGGAGATGCTGAAGCATTACGAGGCGCATTCTCCGCTCAAGCGGAATGTGTTGCCGGAGGAACTGGGTGCGACAGGCACTTTCTTAGCCTCGGATGGCGCCGCAGCGATCACAGGGCAAGTGATTTATGTGGATGCAGGCTACCAGATCATGGGGATGTAGGGGTTGAGGGCGGGCAAGCTTGCCAAGCCTGAGTCCGGTGGATAGGGTTGACCCAGTTATGGAACAGCAGCAGCAATACATCCCAATTCTTTTGTTAGGAGCCGTCGCGGTGTCGTTTGCCGTGGGGAACCTGATCCTTTCCGCAGTCGCGGGGAAACGTGCCAAGCGCACCCTGATCAAAGACACGGCTTACGAATGCGGCATGTTGCCCATCGGCGATGGCCAAAGTCGACTCTCGGTGAAATTCTATCTGGTGGCCATGCTGTTCATCCTTTTCGATATCGAGGTGGTGTTCATGTATCCATGGGCCGTGGTTTACCGCGATTTACTGAAGACGGATGCCAATCTTATTTTTGGTGCGATGGTTTCGTTTCTCGGTGTCCTTTTTGTGGGCTATATTTACGCTCTAAAAAAAGGTGCTTTCGACTGGAAAAGGTAGTTCATGATAAAGTTTGGAACCTCGGGTTGGCGGGGGTTGATCGCCCGTGATTTCACATTCGCGAACGTTCGCCTCGCCGCTCAAGGCATCGCGGAATATTTAAAAGAAGAGTTGGCTGTGGAGGGTTCCACGATTCAGGGTCGCAGACCGGTGGTGATTCTCGGGTATGACACTCGGTTTTTAGGCAAGGAATTCTCCCTTGCAGCGGCTGAGGTTCTGGTCGCCAACGGTCTGAAACCGTTGCTTTGCAACCGGGACACGCCCACACCCGTCATTGCCCAGAGTATTCGCGCACGGAAAGCGATCGGCGGGATCAACATGACCGCTAGTCATAACCCTGCTTATTATCAGGGATTAAAGTTTTCAACTTCCAACGGTGCTGCTGCTCCCCCCGAGATCACTCAACGGATCGAGGCTCATGTGGAACGGTTGATCCGAAATCAGTGGACCTTTCCCTCTCAGGTTGTGGGCACCTTCCCGTGCCCCGAGTTTGATCCTCAACCTGCCTACTTTAAGCAGATCGCAAAGCTCATTGATTTTGCGACGATTAAAAAAGCAAAGCTTAAGGTTGGCGTCGAACTCATGTTCGGGACTGGGAGGGGTTACCTCGACCGATTGCTCATTGAGGCCGGAGCGAAGGTGATTGTGTTCCACGCAGAACCTGACCCGTTCTTCGGGGGGCATCATCCAGAGCCGAATTCGGAGGGAATGTCAGAAGTGAGGCAGGCACTTTTAGCAGGCAAAATTTCCCTCGGGCTGGGACTTGATGGGGATGCAGATCGGTTCGGGATTATGGATCGCGATGGCACTTGGTTGTCGCCCAATCAGATTCTTGCATTGGCCCTTTATCACCTCAAGAAGCACCGTGGTTGGACAGGGGCGGTGGTTCGCACTGTGCCTACCAGTCATCAGTTGGATGCCGTGGCGGGCCTGCTGGGCGTGCAGGTTCATGAAACTCCCGTCGGATTCAAGTATATCGGTGCGCTGATGGAATCTGAGCCGATCATCGTGGGTGGGGAGGAGTCCGGCGGTCTGAGTGTCAAAGGTCACATTCCTGAGAAGGATGGTATTTTGGCCTGTCTATTGATGGCTGAATTGGTCGCGACGGAGAAAAAATCGTTACGCACGATTCTTCAATTGCTCGAAGCAAAAACGGGATCGTTTTTTACGGATCGCCTGAACATTTCAATCCCACCTGAGCAGAAGGAAATGATATTGAAAAAACTTGCCGGTGGTTTGGATAGAATCGGCAAGTTTAAGGTCGAAAAATTCATCACCGTTGACGGTTTTAAATTCCTACTGCCCAGAGGAGAGTGGGTAGCTTTCCGTGCGAGCGGAACTGAACCGTTGCTTCGATGTTATATCGAAGCTCGGTCCGCTCAAGGTCTAAGCCAGTTGCGCTCGGCATGTCGGAAAGTGCTCGAGTGAGCACCTCCGAGTAGGTCGCTTTAGCGTGGGTTGCTAGGGGCCACTGGCCCTTTCTTGGCCGGGAGAAGTCCGATGACTGATTGTTGGTCGAGGTACCAGTCGCGTAAGGAACGCGAGAGCATGGCCTCGTTGAACTCGCGGAAATTCTGAATATTCAACGAGGCATCGACCTCCTCACGAAGTTGTTTATGGAGATCACCCTTGGCATCAGCAGCCCAGCCTTTGAAGCTGCCGATGTCATCAGCCAGAGATCTTGCGGCGGTTAGGCGTGTTTCCAAGTCGTAACGAAAATCAACCACGTCGACGGTGCTCTTATCGACTTTTCCGCGACGCCGATCCTCGTCATTTCGAGACATGATGACTACTTTGGCAAGTTCGGCCGTCCTTTTTTCGAGTTGGGCGATAATATCATCCTCGCCGACAATTCCATTCGCTTTGACGCCTAGATCGCGTTGGGCTTTCTCCAAAGTTTGGACCGCGCGTTTGACGATTTCTTTCTCGAACTCTCCGAAGAGTTTGCGGCCTCGGTTCAGGATGATTTCTTTCTCATCCTTGGTGAACGTATTCGTCCGAGCATCGAGACCAATCCAATTCGTATAGACGGGTGTTTCGAGCAGCTTGGCCAGCGTTTCATTGAGTTTTTTAGCGTCAATTTTTTCGTTCGTCGCGACTTCCTTGGGTTCACCTTTGAATTCGAGCTTGAGGTCTACGGGAAGGCTGGAGAACAGGAGGCGATCGATTCCCCCGATGCGTTCGGTTTGTTCGTTGAGCCTTTTCCAATGGGCGACTTGGATCTCTTTGCGATTGAGGTCGCCGATATAGTCGAATCCATTTTCGACCTTGAGCGAGCGAGTGGAGGATTTGAACCACTGAAGAATTTGTGCGAATTCGGTCGCAAAAGCATTAGCGAACGTCACGTGGCTCAAGTTGACATTAGACAGTGGCACACGGTCACGGGGGTCGCGGGGTGCTTTGGCACGGATGAACGCTTCGATGACGCTTTGAGGAAGGTTGCGAACCAGGTCACCGATGTTGGCGTATGCCCCCACGATTGGATCGGGGCCGTAATCGAACGTGCGAACGTCCCCATAGACGGCGGTGTCCTGGTCGGTCGCAAAAATGGTTTTTCGATCGATCACAGTCGTCTGATCCAGATAGCCCCATTGGATGGCGGCTTTGTCGTAGGGCAACGCTTCTTTGGAGGTGTGGATCAGGTGCCCAATGAACAACCTCGACTTGAACGGCGTGTAATCCATCACGGATTCACTGGTGAGATGGTTGTTGTAATTGTTGGTAATGGAGTTGTTGAGATATTGGCGGAACCAATCGTCCAGTTCGCGGTGGGTTAATGTCCCCGTTAAGCTAGAAGCAAAATTGTGGCGAAGACCCAGGACATGCCCAATTTCATGAGCCACCACTTTTCGCACGTAATCCTGAGAAAGCCGCAGCACTCCGGAATCATCCAGTTGATCGACAGCGAGCACTGCTTCTAACCCAGCCGCAAACTGCTGTGCGAACTGGATAGGATCACCACTGCACAGGCTGGAGGATTGAAGAAAATCGATTCCTAAATTGCTGTTGGTAGATTTTCCATCCTTATGATCCAACGTGCTGCGAACCAGACGCAAGAGTTCTCGGACGCGAGCCTTGCTGCTGAACGCAAAGACGCTGGTAATGTAAGCTTGCCCGTGTTGAGTGGCTCCGGAGATTGGATCCACCAGAGCGTCTGCATAAGCGAAGGTGGCACTGTCGTAGGGCACCCATTGGACAATGTTGTGAGCAGCGTCGGGCGCGGTGACTCCGGCGGGTGCCTTATCCGCTTTAATTACCTCTTTGCCGAAGGCCCGATTCCAATAAAGGATACCTTCACGAACGGCTTCCTCATATTCAGCAGGGGTGTTGGCGCTGTAATAAAATCGAATCGGCTCGTTTATGTTGAAGCGGGCGATCTTGGTGGTCTGGCGACCGGAGATAGGTTCGACCTGAGGTGCAACTTCGAAGTATCCCACGTATCGCGCATCGCTCGGGCCATGTTCTTTGTTCGGGATGGCGACTTGGGTGTAGGGGCTGAGGAAATAACGAATCTCGAACCGTTCCTCGAGGTTTGGATCGGTTTGCCGATCGCGCACTTGCACACTTTGGCGTACAACCAAGCGGCGGCCATCGCGTTTGACTTCAAAAACACGACTTTGCGACACCTCGAGAGTTCGCGCACTTGCAGAGGGATTGAACGCTCCGCCGCCAATCCAACTTGCGGTAAAGACTCGGTGCATTCCCTTGTTGAAGTCGATGACGACACGAGTCTCATTTTGTTCGATAATCGGAAAGGACGTCAGAAGGCGACGGGCTGGGAGGTCTGTGGTCACCAGTTGGCCTTGAGTGGATTCGTACATATCCACTGCATCGTGAAACAGTTCGAAGCGGACAATCTTCCCTGCGAGCCCATGGCTGGTGGCGGTCACCGCCTGCGGGATGCTCGACCCCGAAAGGAGAAAGTCCTGACCTAACGCGGCGCGTGGGATCGTGACCCCAAGGTTCTTCGCGGGGGTCAGTTCAAGCCCCACTTGGCTGGGAGGTTCGGATTTGTTGGTAGCGGATGGTGGGGTCTGGGCCTTCGCGGTGAGGCAAAATGCTAAAAGGATGATCCAATGGCAGTATTTCAGTGACATAAGTTGACGGCTATTAAGGACTTATTGGTGTCGTTACGCAAGAGGCAGTGTCGGAGTGGTCGAGTTTTGACGTAGGCGTTGTCGTTCGGCGGCTTTTGCGAACGGGTAGTAGACGAACATGGCGATTACGATGGAAACGGCTCCCCACACCGCGGCTCTCCAGTCTCCACCTGTCACTAAATAGTGGCCAATAATGGGGGGCGTGGTCCAGGGCACGTTCACGAACGGTTTGTGAATGATGTTCCAATCGATCAGCAGATAGCTGGAAGCCGTCAGGATCAACGCGTTCAGGATATAGGGGATCATGAAGATGGGGTTGAGCACGATGGGAAACCCGAAGAAGATTGGTTCGTTAATTTGAAACACCTGAGTCGGCAACGAAATGCGGCTGATTTTGCGAAAGCCCGGCTCCTTGGAATTGAACATGATGAGTGCCAACGCCAGAGTAGCCCCTGTGCCTCCGACGTTGACAAAGGTGGTGAAAAATCCGTTTGCCGTCACATAGGGCAAGGGCTGGCCTTGGGTGATTGCGGTGACGTTATCGGCCAAGAATTGGAGAAAGATGGGAGCCACGATTGCGTCCATCGCGTTGTCGCCGTTGATCCCAATCGACCATAGCAAGGTGACTAAAAATGCGTAGACCAAAATCCCAGGCAACGTGTTCAGTGCAAAGACCAAGGGTTTAAAGGCGGTTTGCATCAACTCATTGATGTCAATCCCGAGGACAAACCGGATGATCCAAAAACCAATGACAAGGAAGCACATTGGCACGAGGGATAGGAAGGACTCATAGACCACAGAAGGCACACTGTCAGGGAGCTTGATAACCCACTGCGCGTCGGTGAAGAATTTTTGGACGCAGACAGAAATGATCGCAATCAGGATGGCCGTGAACAACCCCCTGGATCCCAAACTATCCATCGAGAGGGTCAACCCTTTCAAGTCGAGCGAGATCATGAGGAAGATCAAGGTTGAGATAGAGGCACTGACAATCGCCTCTTGTTTCAGTCGTTTTCCAAGGTCGTAGCCGATGGCAAAGCAAACGAACACTCCCAGAAGTCCGAAGGTCGCCGTGACGGGAATTTGTAACAACTGGAGGTAAGGAGCCACGCGTGCTTCCCAGCCTTTGATCGGCAGGAAGGAGAGGATCATGAAAAGCCCTCCGATAATCGTGAGGGGCACCACTGACACCATTCCTGTTCGGATTGCGGCGAGGTAAACATTCTCGTTCAATCCATGCAACAGGGGAGCTAGGCGAGGGTTCAGAACTCCGGAAGGCTTAGACACAGGGATCCTTGGGTTAGGGGTTAGAGGGGAATTTGGCGTTGAGAGTTTGGCGTTGTTCGTAGATTTTTTCAAACGCGTCGGCGATGTCGTCCATATCCTTTCGTTGGCCAAGGAATATGTTTTGCCCGAGCCAGACGCATTGTTCCTTACAGATCAGGTCGCTGTTAGGGCAGCGAACTTTGTTAAATTTCAGCCGCGCGGTTGCTTTGGGGATGTAGGGGCCGAACGCTTTGTTCTCAAAGATCGGTTGCTGCGGGAGCGAGTAAGCGTAACCGGCAGAGCAGGGGATCCTCTCGGCGCAAAGAGCCTCCACCAAGGTGTCACGGGAGACACCGAAGTGTTCCGCTTCGACTCTCAACATCATCAGGTGATAGCTATGGCGTGTGCAATCCGAGGGGCGTTGCTGTGGAAAAATGCCTGGGAACCGTGAGAGTTTTGCGGCGAGGTATTGCCCGTTGCGATCGCGTCGTTTTGTTTGATCCTCAAGGCGGTCAAGTTGGCAACTCAGGATTGCCCCCTGAAACTCGCCCAATCGGTAATTTCCTGAGATCACATGGTGTTCGTACCAAGGGCCGCTGGGGATTCGTCCACAACTTTGGATGGAACGGCAAGCCTCAGCGAGAGTTTCATCGTTCGTGGTGATGATGCCGCCTTCGCCAGCGGTCATGTTTTTGCTGGATTGGAATGAAAACGATCCGAGGTGTCCGATGGAGCCTGCGGGACGGTCTTGGTAGCTAGCTCCGTGAGCGTGGGCCGCGTCCTCGATGACGAGGAGGTTGTGTTTCTTCCCGATGGCCATGATCCCGTCCATGTCGGCTGGTTGGCCCGCGAAATGCACGGGGATGATGGCCTTGGTGCGCGGAGTGATCGCGGCTTCGACGGCTTTCGGGTCGAGGTTGAATGTGTGCAGATCGATATCTGCAAACACAGGGACCGCGTTCGATTCAATCACTGCGGATGCCGTGGATAAAAAAGTGTAAGGTGGGACGATGACTTCGTCCTCGGCTTGGATTCCGGCGGCTAACAAACCGATGCGGAGAGACACCGTGCCGTTGACCACCGCGATGCCGTGTTCGCAACCGTGTGCGGCAGCGAATCGTTTTTCAAAATTGGCCACTTCCTGGCCCTGTAATCGCCCCCAGTTTCCACTGCGCAGGGTGCGCAGGAGGCTTCTCTCCTCAGATTTATTGTGGATCGGCCATGAATTGAAGGGTCGGGTACGGAGTGGTTTCCCTCCCAATAAAGCTAGTTTTTGTATCATGGCTATTGGTTAATTTTTTTGCCCATGTAGATGCATCCGTCGTTTCCTACACCGACTCGGATTAATTCACTAAAGCCCAATCGTTGATAAAAACCAAGGGCAACTTGATTCGGCACGCTGACGCCCAGATGCGCTCCCGGGGAACCGCGCTGCCGGAGTTTGTCGATGACCTGTTCCAACATTTGCCTTCCAAACCCTTGACCTTGGGCCCGAGGGAGCAGGTCAATATGGAGATGCGAAGGGTAGGTCTCGTAGGGTTCAGGGCAGAAATAATCCGGCTCGTAATAAAGAGCGTGAATCTGTTCCGACCGAGTCCAACGTGTCGGATCACCTGTGGGCCGAGGGTGGTTCGCGCACAACTCCGGTCGCCACTCCGCTTCGTAGCGTGCAAAGAATTGGTGCGAATCGAAGGCT
>WBXJ01000081.1 GCA_008933045.1 Verrucomicrobiota bacterium | reverse complement strand
TGATCCCGAGATCTGGCTTTATCCACCCTGTAGAATCGTTCGAACACCCGCTCCTTGGCCTCCGCAGGAATTCCGGGGCCATCATCGGCTACTGAAACATCTAAAAATTTCTCCTGCATGATTTGGGCAGAAACCGTTACTTTACCCTCGGGTCGCCCGTATTTAATAGCGTTATCGACCAGGTTAAAAAGCACTTGCTGGAGACGGTCGTCGTCGGCCCAACACTGCAGGTGTTTATCAACCACATTCACTAACGTCATTCTTCGATCCATTGCTTTAGATTGGAGGTCATCAAAAACCTGATCCACTGAGTGAAAAATCACCAACGCTCCCAAATTCAAGAGGATAGGAGCTGATTCTAGTTTTGAGATGGTCAGTAGATCCTCAATTAAAAACGTCAACCGATCCGTATGTTTGTCGATCGTTTGAAGAAATCGAGTTGCGATCACTGGATCATTCTTGGCTCCGTCGAGTAACGTTTCAACAAACCCCTTGATGAGGGTCAGCGGGGTGCGTAACTCATGACTCACATTCGCCACGAATTCCCGACGTGTGTTTTCTAGATTCTTTAACCGCGTCGTATCGTGAAAGGTGAAGATCGTGCCGTGCTGCTGATTTTGTTGGTTCAAAAGTGCGGATGCGTTGACTTCAATGGTGCGTTGTTCCAACCCCCGAAGTTCGATTTCGATCCCACGCACACGGAGCTCTTTCGCCACTCGTTGATTCAAATCGCACAATTCGCTGAGGCGAAATCCCTCCATCAACGTCTTACCTGTTAGATCGGGTTTGAGGTGAAACAGGCGCAGGAGAGAATCGTTCACCGCCTGAATTCGCCCTTCGGCATCCACCAGAAGAAACCCTTCAAACATACTGTTGATGAGTGCTTGTTGATGTGTTTCACGCCGCAATGCTTCCGATTCCAACGATTCTCGCAATCGAGTTTCCTCGGCGAGAGATTTCGCCAGCTTCCGCTCGGATTCAAGAAAACGGCGACGCCACACTATGTGACACGCGACAATTCCTAATCCCGTGAGAATTAGGAGCAATGTTGACCACATGGTAGTTTCTAGAGGATTTTAGGCGTCGCTGAATCGATAGCCAACGCCGCGAACTGTATCCAAATACTTGGAGGCTCTCCCAAGTTTCTCGCGTAGCCGGCGCATGTGGGTATCGACTGTCCGGGTATCAATAATATTATCGTAATCCCAAACATCCTGGAGCAGTTGTTCCCGTGTTTGAACCCTGTTCCTGCGTTTCATGAGGGTTGTCAGGAGTTTGAACTCCGTGGCCGTCAACTCCACAGCCTTCCGGTTCACCGTGACTAAGTGCCGTGGGATGTCGATGACTAACTCACCCACTCTCAGCGTATCGCCTTGCTCCGATTCGGTTGGATCTTTCTTCAGCAGATTCTTGATGCGTAAAACTAGTTCCCTCGGACTAAACGGCTTGGTGAGATAATCATTGGCTCCCAATTCCAACCCCAGCACTCGGTCAATTTCCGAGGCTTTCGCGGTCAGCATGATGATAGGGATGGATGCCGTGTTTACATCACGCCGGAGCAGCTTACAGACCTCGAGTCCATCGATCTCCGGGATCATTAAATCAAGGATGATTAATTGAGGGTGGAACTCACGGGCCTTTCGAAGTGCCTCGATTCCATCACCAGCGGTCAAGCATCGGAACCCGGCTGCTTTCAGGTTGAACTCGATCAACTCAAGAGTATCCGGCTCATCGTCAACGATTAAAATAGGAGCATTCATAACGGTTCAGAGGCAGGTGCCGAAATGTCATTGTCGTGGCTATGACGGATGTCACGGCTTTCGTACAGATAAACAACTTCCTCGGCAATATTTGCGGCATGATCAGCAACTCGTTCCAAGCTCTTTGAGATCACCATGATGTTTAAGGCGCGAGTGATGCTAGCAGAATTTTCAATCATGGAATTCACCAGTTCTTTGCGAAGTTGTTTGTGGATCTGATCGACCTGCTTATCTCGAGGCACGATTGCACGAGCTTTGACCGAATCCCCATGCACAAACGCGTCCAGAGCATCCTTGAGCATCGCCAGTGCTAGCAAGCCCATGCGAGAGATATCAATATAGGGTTTGAGTTGGGGCTCCGTGTTGAGTTCGATCACACGTCTAGCGATAGTAGTCGCTTCGTCTCCAACTCGTTCCAGATCATGCGTGATCTTCATCGCAGTCGTGATCAGTCGAAGGTCCGAGGCGATTGGCGAATGCAACGCCAACATGCTGATGCACATTTCGTCTAACTCCACCTCCATCGCGTCCAACAACGAATCGGTCTCGATGACAGTCCGTGCCTGAAGATCGCTGCGCTCTAAAAGAGACTTGAGAGAATTGCTGACCGCCTCCTCGGCATGGCTTGCCAAAGTCAGTAGTTTTTGTTTCAGCAAGCTGAGCTCTTGATCAAAATGACGTTGCATAAATCGAATCTGTTTTCCCAATGGAAACTTAACCAAAGCGACCGGTCACGTAATCCTCGGTCTGTTTGTGACTCGGATTGGTAAATACTTTTCGAGTGGTGTTAAACTCGACCAGTTTTCCAAGGTAAAAAAACGCGGTATAATCAGAAACGCGAGCCGCCTGTTGCATGTTATGGGTCACGATGACGATAGTATAATCCTTTTTGAGATCCAAAACCAGTTCTTCAATTTTGGCGGTTGCCAGTGGATCCAGTGCCGAGGCGGGTTCATCCATGAGTAAAATCTCCGGTTGAATCGCCACCGCCCTCGCGATACAGAGACGCTGCTGTTGCCCACCCGAAAGCCCCAAGCCACTCGAATGCAGCCTATCCTTGACCTCTTCCCATAACGCCGCTTGCCGAAGACTTCTTTCCACCGTGGCATCCAAATCTGATTTCTTCGTCATTCCATGGAGGCGGAGGGCGAAAGCGATATTTTCATAAATTGATTTTGGAAATGGATTCGACTTTTGAAAGACCATTCCCACTCGCTTACGCAGTTCGATCACATCCACTTCGGATCCGTAGATGTTATGCCCACCAATCTCACAACTGCCATCGATCCGCACATTATCGATCAGGTCATTCATTCGATTCAAGCATCGGAGCAGAGTCGATTTTCCGCATCCCGAGGGGCCAATAAACGCGGTGACTACATTTTCACGAATCTTCAATGAAATATCCACTAACGCTCGTGCAGCTCCATAGTAGAGCGAAAGATCATTGATGTGGATGATCTCTTGCGTTTGCGGGGCAACAGAACTGCTTACGAGATCATCGGCCATTCTCGCGGTAGGTGTGTCAGACATAGGGTAAAATCTCTAGGATTATTGAAGTGCCCTCAGTTTGCGGCGCATCTGGGCCCGAACAAGAATCGCCATAACGTTCAGAAGAAATGTTAACAGCAACAATGCCATCACCGTGGCATACAGCAACGGTCGAGTTTGCTCAATATTGGGCGACTGAGTTGAAAGGATGAAAACATGATAACCGAGATCCATAAACGGATCGGTCAATGCCTTCGGTAAGTCAGGATAAAAACTCACCGCTCCAGTGAAAAGAATCGGAGCGACCTCCCCTGCCGCCCGACTGATCGCTAAAATTCCTCCTGTGAGAATTCCAGGCATCGCCTGTGGCAACACGATGCGCAGAACAGTCTGGAGCTTCGTGGCACCTAACGCGAGGCTGGCTTCCCTGAGGCCGTGAGGGATCGACTTCAACGCTTCCTCAGTGGCCACGATCACGACGGGTAATGTCATAACTGCCAATGTCAGCGAGGCCCAGATCAGGGCTGGTTTTCCCCAAACTGCTTTCGCTGCTTCGGGATGAAGCAATTGATCCATGTGAGTCCCGATAAAATTCAGAAAAAATCCCCATCCAAATAGGCCAAAAACAATCGAGGGCACTCCAGCTAAATTAGCAACTGCCCCTCGGATAATTCGAATTCCAAGCGAGGTGCTGTGTGCATACTCCGTCATATAAAGTGCTGTAATCACACCGACCGGAATCACAAAAATTGTCATCAGAATGATACGTGAGGCCGTGCCTACAATCATTGGAAGCACACCTGCCGTTTCGGGATCATACATCCCTCGATCCGCGCCCCCAGTGAGAAATCTCCACGAGAAATGTGAATACCCGTTCAGAACGATGTTGCCGAGGATCAGCAATAATATCGCGATGATGAGATAGGTACACGCGCCTGTGACACCTGTGAATAGAAACGACCAAGCGTCGAAACGACTGCGATGGAAATGCGCCACTGGCTCAGGAGTATGAGTATTCGGGATGGTCTGCATCAGGCTTTGCCCTCCAGTCGGCGCTTCAGACGATGCACCACCACATCGCCAATCAAGTTCAACAGAAACGTGACCGTGAAGAGCAATGCACCGAGCATGAACAGAATGCGGTAGTGATGACCGCCAAAAACAGCCTCAGCCAATTCGGCAGCAATCGAAGCGGTGATGGGCCGCGCAGAATCGAATATATTCCACGAAATAATGCTGGCTGAACTCGTCATCAAAACAATCATGGTTTCTCCCAGTGCGCGACCAAACCCTAGCACTGCTGCCGCGAACACGCCTGGAAGGGCTGCTGGTAAAACAATCTGATAGGCTGCCTGCCAACGCGATGACCCCAATGCCAAAGCGGCCTGTGTATAACTGCGGGGCACACTGGTCAAGGCATCCTCCGCTATCGAGAATACCAACGGGATGACGGCGAGCCCCAGGGCGATTCCAGCAAGAAATGCGTTCAGTCGAGTCGTGTAGCCAAAAACATTTTGCAAGAATGTCGCCATCACAAGCATGGCAAAAAAACCGAGAACAACCGAGGGCAAACCGGCTAGCAATTCGATGGCCGGTTTTAACCATTCCTTGATCCTAGGATTGGCTAATTGTGACACATAAATGGCGGCTCCCAAAGCTAACGGAAGTGCAAACGCCAGAGCGATGAAGGACACCTTCAAGCTACCTACAAGAAGGGGAACAATATTGTATTTGTGAATGGTTCCGACAGGCTGCCAAATATACTCTGGTTGAGTGTATCCGGACCATTGATAAGGGCCAAGCAGATGACTCCACTGCGTCGTATTCAATTTGGCGTCCTTGTCAGTAGTTTCGGTTGCTGACGATTCAATCCGCAGCTCCACCAACATTTTAATAGATTCGGCATCCGCTTTTGCAAATTCGGACTGAGTCATGTTCAGGTATTTGCGAAGGTCTGCCTCAGGAAGTTTCATGGCTTCATCCATGCTCAGGGATGGGCGAACCGCAGCACTATCCATTTGCCCCAAGAGGATCGGCAACGCCTCGCGTGTGACGAAAACAAAAATGAGGAACACCATGATGATCGCCGAATAACTCACGAATTGGATGAGTTGTTCGATCATCCACTCGAGAGGACGCGCTCGGTGCCCACGCTTTAACCCCATCCAACCTTCCGTGCGGCGAGCTGTGTTCGGTGTCTTAAAGGACATGATGTGAAGAAAACAATAAGCCCCGGGATCCGTTTCGAAGCCGAATCCCGGAGCATGGAGGAGAATCTTTTTGAGAATGCACGCTCAAAAAAAGATTAGATCCACAATTACTCGCGAAGATTTTTGGGTAATGGGAAATACCCCACATTCTTAACTACAGATTGCCCCTCATCACTCCGAATCCAGTTCAGATAGTGAGCGATTTGGCCTTTGTCGAGTGTGGGGTTGACGTAGACAAATAAGTAACGCCAGATGGGATACTTTCCGCTAACGATCGTCTCCTCGGTAGGTTCGATCGCGGCTGAGGAATCATCTTTTTTGATCGCGAGATGCTTTGCACCCGCACCGTAAGCAGCACCGCCATAGCCGATTGCGTTTTTGTCCTTTGCCACCGATTGAAGCAACGCAGCCGTGCCCTGCATCGGTTGTGCATTTGCTGCAAAATCGCGACCCTTCAGCACGTTTTCCTTAAAAAACTCGTAGGTGCCCGAGCTATTCTCACGGCTGTAAACCATGATTGGCGCATCGGCCCCACCGAGTTCCTTCCAATTCTTAATCTTGCCTGTAAAAACTCCCGCTAATTGATCGATACTCAGCTCCTTGATGCTGTTGACTGCATTCACATAAACCGACAACCCATCCAGAGCTACCTTGTATTCAGTCGGGCGCTTTCCGAAGGTCTTAATACAGGTCTCGATCTCCGTCGCTTTAATTTTGCGTGAAGCATTCGCGATATCCACAGTCTGCTGTTGCAGCGCAGCGAAGCCAACACCCGAACCGCCACCAGCAACTTGGATCTTCGCATCAGAATGCTTCTGCATGTACGTCTCGGCCCACTTTTGAGCTAAGATGACCATGGTATCAGAACCTTTTACCACTATATTTGCGGCCTGGGAGACAGCACAAGTCATCGCCAAGATCGCAACCACGGAGAGCCATTTTGTAATTTGTTTCATAAGTAGTATTTTCAGAATTAGAATTTCAGAACCGCATCCATCTGCACTCGACCGGTTGGTGAGCGGTCTGTATTAGGTGCCGCATTGATCACTTCCGTGAGGTAATAGGTGACCCCTAACGTCAGCGCATCGTAAGGAGAGTAAGTCGCCTTCAAAACGTGGCCACGCACATTCGTGCCCGCGCCGTAGCCTGATTTGAAGTTTGAGGGATTATTGGAAAAATCAGTGGTCGAAATCAAATTCCGTGCCGCATTCCGCCCCGTTTGATAAAATGCACCAAAGTCCGAATCCACAACTTCTTCATACCACGCATTGGCCTCCAAGACTTTCCATCGATAGCCAAAATCCCATGTCCCCTTCTTGCCTGATTTACCAAACGTGATCCCAACCTGATAACCTTGATCGTTATCATGAGCCGCCGGATTGACGATGTAATCCGCGAATACTTTCACAGGAAATGCACCCGAATACATCGGGAACGATTCGAAAAGGTAGGTTGCAGCAACATCAGCCGTAATGGGATTGAAATGATAGATAGGGGCAGGATTGGATCCGAGTGGCTTGTAGTTACCGTTCGCGTCGATGGTGTAATCGCGAACATTTCCCTTGTTTTGATCAGGCACACCCGCTTGAGCCGGCACGCCGGGTTTTCCAGTAGTCGTTGCTGCGATCGCTGCAATGTCACCCGTCTGTAGCTTCTCCAGACCGCTAATCGCAAGCACACCTAACCCGACTGACGTCGAAATCTTTGGAGTCCATTTAGAATCCATGCGAAGTTGAGCCCCGCTCATGTAGGCATCGGAAACCGAACCAGCGAGTTCACTCAATGCAAAGCCCCCCAAATTCAATTTCAATGTGTGGAGTTCGCTCACGTTGAACAAAAACTGCTGCGCGAGACCTTCTGGAGTGTAATCCGGATCGAATACCATGTCGGAGTAAACGAATGGGTTCTCCATTTTTCCGACTGTGGTTGTCGCAGTCCATAAGGAGTTGTCCACTGCTTTCCACTTGCCATAAGCGAGGTCGAGAAAGACAAATTTCTTTGATCCATTGCTCGTCATCGTGGTGTTGGACGAAATAGGATCCCCACCTACGCCACCCACAGCCTCGCTCGAAGTCAGACGCAGACCCACCTCAAAGTTATCCTTGATGTTGGCAACGAACCCAAGGCGCGCCCTATATCGCCAACGGTTTCGGTCAACGATTTGGGCCTCGTTGTCAGGATAAAAGAACCCTTCGTAACGACCGCGCATATCCCCGTTGATCTTAAAACTGGTGACCCAATCCGGCATGCCGCTTTTTACGGAATAGGCCGAATTAAAGTTCTTGTCGGTCTCTTCGCGCAAGTCATTAGCTTCCTTAACGGTCAGGATGCCTTTATCGACAAGCTTATCGATTAGGGCATCGGAGGACTGGGCGTGTGTCGCGGTACTTAGGGCTAACCAAGCCACCACTCCACCGGTAGTTAAAGCAATAGTTCTGATCTGTTTCATCTGCGTTTTGATAGGGTTCTTCTTTAAGCAGACACTTCATTTTGTTATGGCAGTGTTACAGCTCAATTGATTTTTTGTTACATTCGTGTGACAACCTAACACAGTCGACGATTTCGTCTCCTTTAATTTTCGTGAATAGTTGCGGGTTGCGTGTCATCGAAATACAATAGTAGAGATGCACTACGAGACTTACAAAAACCTTCCTCCGTTGGCTGGCATTTGCCGATTTGACGAAGCAATGACCTCAGGCCTTTCGGTCGAGGCTTGTGTGACGCGCCTCAAGCGATTTCACTTTATTCTGAAAGGTCTCCATCGGGTGTTTATCGCCCGAATGACGGCGGAGCCTATTTATGAACTCAAGATGGGCTTTAGTCTACATGCTCATTATTGCGCTGAGCACGTCTCTGCACTGCGCAAACGCATCAGCGAAATGCGCGAACCTCCGTTGGGCCTAGAATCAATTCCTCATGTGGATCTTCAACGATTACTTGAGGAGGTATTGGCAGCTCCGACGACTGAGGAGCTGCTGCTCGGAATTTATGAGGTGATTTTGCCTACTCTAAAAGGTGCTTTGGAATCACACCTCAAGGATACAAATCCTTTGGTGGATCACCCGTCCGTTCGGCTGTGCAAATTTGCGCTGCTCGAAACTAACGAGATGATCGATTATGGGTCGAAATGTCTCACGCAGATTCTCACCCCCATACGCCGTGAGCAGACGCGCGGTTGGGTGGAATACCTTGGCTGCTTACTGGCGGGTGCCGGAGGTCTGGATGGCAAGGCTGAGCCGAAACCCCACGGGCTCGCACCACGTTATTCTGCAACACCCTTCCAATACGATGGGCGTCCCCAACGGGATGAACGTTTTCAAGACCCTTACAATATGGGAGTCAACGCCGAGGTGTTTCTTTATAATAAAGAATTTCCGCCGGAAGCCAAAACATTGATGATGTTTTACAAACGGCTCAGGGAAATTGATGTGCCAGAAATGATGTCGAGCATCATTTTTGAAACCAAGGACAAGCCTTGGGAATATTATCGAGATTTGACCCGCCAGCTTTGGGACGAGGCCCGACATGCGATGATGGGGGAGGTCGGTTTTGTTAACCTCGGCTTGGACTGGCGAAAGGTCATGGTTAATTTTACATGGTCCTTCGCGCTCAACACCCAACTGAAACCGATCGAACGTCACGCGGTACTTTATTTTATCGAACAAGGTTTGATGTCTAAGACAGGAAAACGGTTTGAGTGGGAAGTGGGTTTGGCTTCCAAGAACCCACTCGCTGGACTGTTCCAAGATTACGACTGGGCCGATGAGGTTTTGCACGCCAGAATTGGCCGCGACTGGTATGTGAAACAATTTCCGAGCCCGACTGCAGCCGTAAATTACGGCGATGAGTGTTGGTCTCGAGTGCTTATGGGGTGGGACTCATGGCGACTTCAAGGTCTCACTGACCACCGGAATTGGTGGCCAGAGGTTTACACTGAGGCATGTAAACACTGGGGGGTAACGCCCGATCCAAAGGTCTTGAGTTTTAACACAACCTACCAAACGATTCGTGCCGATTTGAAGAATCTCTCCGTTTCAGCTTAGTTCGAAACGCAGTGCATCAACATTTTTTAAACTCTAGGGTTCCTGCCTCTGCTACAACTGTGTTAGAGTAAAACCGTCGTGAGAGTGGTGATAACCCTGACCCGCTCCTACTCATTCCTAGAAATCTGATATGTCACAAGAATTAGCCTACGTCATTGTCACTCCATACTCCCTGCATAAGTCTCGCACAGGGGGCATCCTAACCCGACTCATCACCCGCACTGGCCTTGACCTTGTTGGAGCGCGAATGTTCGCCCCCAGCCAAGAACTCGTGAAGGAATACTCGGAAGCCATCGTCTCCGCTAATGATCCTCAAGATCGTCACATCCAAGAGCTCATCCGAGATTATATTCTTCAAAACCTTTCTCCCGACTCCAAAACAGGTCAACGCCGACGCGTGATGATGCTGCTTTTTAAAGGCGAAGATGCGGTCCGCAAAATTCGTGGTGTGGTGGGGAATATCAGCGCGGAACGAAACGGCGGTGAAACGATTCGTGATACCTTTGGCGATCTCATCCTGGATGAGAGCAACAATGTTCGATATTTCGAGCCAGCTGTGCTTGCCGCTCCCAATGCAGAGGAGGCGCAGGCCAAGGCAAAACTCTGGGCACGCTACTCGGAACAGGACGGCGGCGTTCTAGAGAATGCCATCACCTATTGTGGTAACGATCCTGTGCAACGCACGTTGGTGTTGATCAAGCCTGATAATTTTCGTTTTCCCACCGGACGCCCCGGGAATGTGATCGACTTTTTCTCGCGCACCGGTCTCTACATTGTGGGCATTAAAGTTCACCGGATGAGCGTGGCACAGGCGGTCGAGTTTTATGGTCCCGTAAAGGAAATCCTGCGAACTAAACTTGTCGATGTCGTCGGAAGCAAAGCCAAGTCCGCTCTCGAGAAAGAACTGGGTTTCTCATTACCCGCCGCCGAGGTGAAACAATTGGGCCAACTCCTCTGCCCTCTCTATGGAGATGATCAGTTCGACAACATTATCCGCTTCATGTCCGGACGGACGACCAAAGAATGTGATGACGCACTTCTGAAGGAGCCTGGAACCGAGAAATGTATCGCGCTGGTCTATGAAGGGCCAGAAGCTGTCCGAAAGATTAGGGATGTCCTCGGGCCAACAGATCCTTCCAAGGCTCCTCCTGGTTCAATCCGGCGCGAGTTCGGTCAGACCATCATGGTCAACGCGGCCCACGCTAGCGATGCCCCTGAAGCGGCTGTTCGCGAGATCGGCATTGTCAACGTCGCTGAGAATAATTTCCGCCAAATTGTGGATGATTTCTACGCCAAAGCTTGAAGCGTTAGGATTTTAAGCGTTTTTGACCTGATTTGATTCGACCCCCTCGGCACAGGCTGAGGGGGTTTTATTTTTTAGAATCGCTCCTAAACAACTCAACCTGCACGGCGCGTTGTGGTCACGGAAACATATTGAGCTTCAGGGATGATGAACTTCTTAATCTGTACCCTGATTTGGAGTGGTTTGTAATCATGCAGGAGCTGATCCGCGATATCAGCGGCAAGTTTTTCGATCAATTTCCACTCTCGATCCGTGCCAAAGCTCAATAATTGTTGGGTCACACTGAAATAATTGAGGGTCTGATTCAGGTCATCAGTTTTAGCAGCATTCGTGAAGTCCAGCATCAACTCAACCGTGATCAGTAAGCGCTGTGGATGAGCGCGTTCCTGATCTGGCACTCCGACACGGAAACAAACCTCCAGATCCTTGATTTCAATGATGTCCATATCAGGTCGAAATCCCGAAAACGGTTTCGAGGAGCAGCCGAGTAGGTCGATTGATGGGAAGCTGCAGTGCTTCGGAGCACTCCACCCATTGAGAGACTTGCGCTTCGTGATTAAGCCTCACCACATCGGG
>WBXJ01000080.1 GCA_008933045.1 Verrucomicrobiota bacterium | reverse complement strand
GGTCGTTGGTTTGACGAAACTTTTGCACGTGACAAGACCTCGAAGGAGCCTGATGACCAACTGAAGGCAGAACGCGTTTGGACTCAGGCTCAGGCCGATGCGATTCAGGCCAAGTGCCAAGGCCGACCGGGCATCGTCACCGAGGAGAGCAAACCGACCACGCAACTTTCCCCCCTGTTGTTCGATCTCACAAGCCTACAGCGCGAAGGAAACTCACGTTTTGGTTATCCCGCGCGCCGCACGTTGCAGATTGCACAAGCTCTTTACGAGAAACACAAGGTGTTGACCTATCCAAGAACGGATTCGCGTGCCTTGCCGGAGGATTATGTTGAAACCGTCAAGAAGGTGATGGAAACATTGGGCGAGACCCAGTTCGCGCCATTTGCAGGCCACATTCTAAAACAGGGTTGGGTACGTCCCAACAAGCGAATTTTTAATAACGCAAAAATCTCGGATCACTTCGCCATCACCCCAACACAGCTCGCTCCAAAGAATCTCGATACGGATGAGGCTAAGATTTACGATTTGGTAACGCGTCGTTTTCTCGCTGTGTTCTATCCTGCGGCTGAGTTCTTGGTGACGACTCGAATCACCCGAGTAGAGAACGAACCGTTCAAAAGCGAAGGCAAGGTCATGATGGCTGCAGGATGGTTAGCCATCTACGGTCGCGAAGCTCAACAGGATGACACACCCATGCTCACGCGAGTGGAGGCCAATGAACGGGTGGCGACGAGGGAAGTTGAGGTCGTGCCGTTGCATACCAAACCACCCGCGCGATTTACCGAAGCAACCTTGCTAGGAGCGATGGAAGGTGCTGGCAAATTAATTGAGGACGAGGAATTGCGTGACGCGATGAGTGCGAAAGGGTTGGGAACCCCTGCAACGCGAGCAGCCATCATCGAGGGATTGATCTATGAGCAAAATGTCCAACGCGTCATGCGCGACCTCCAGGCCACCGCGAAGGGTATTTCGCTGATCACTTTGCTGCGAGGTCTTAGCATCCCAGAGCTCTGTTCGCCTGAACTCACCGGCAACTGGGAGTTTAAGCTCAAGCAAATGGAGCGGGGCGAACTCGGACGCACTGAGTTCATGCAACAAATTGCTGAGATGACCCAAGCGATTGTCGCCAAGACCAAACAATACGAGAGCGATACCGTGCCCGGTGATTACTCCTTGCTAGGAACGCCCTGCCCTAAATGTAGCGCACAGATCAAGGAGACCTATAAGAAGTATCAATGCACAAGTTGCGATTTTTCCCTCTGGAAAATTGTGGCTAGTCGGCAAATTGATGTGAAGGAGGTCGAGGAATTGTTGCGCGAGAAAAAAGTCGGTCCACTGCAAGGCTTTAAAAGTAAAATGGGCCGCCCCTTCGCCGCGTTGATTAAACTCACACCAGAAGGCAAGGCGGAGTTTGATTTTGGCCAACCGAACGGCGAGGCCGACGTCGAAGTTGATTTCACCCATCAGGAGGCACTGGGTCCCTGCCCGAAATGTGAAGGCCAAGTGTTTGAGAACGGCATGCATTACACCTGTAAAAACGCAACAGGCCCGGCAAAAAAGTGCGACTTTCGAACAAGTAAGATTATTCTACAGCGGGAGATTGAACGTGGACAAATCACGAAGTTACTCACGGCACGTAAAACGGATCTTCTGCAAAAATTCATCTCCAAGAAGGGTCGTCCCTTCTCGGCTTTTCTAGTCGTCGGAGAAGGGGGCAAGGTCGGATTTGAATTTGCTCCCCGCGCCGCCGCACCAACAACCTCCGTTGGTAAACGTCGTGGTGGCATAAAAAAACCGGCGGTTTCCAAAGTCAAATCGGCGTCAGAAAAAACTCCTAGCCCACCACCAGCCACAGGTGAAGATATCCCTTATTGACCGATCAACGATCGGTTCTTAACGCTCGAAATGTACGGTTTCTGGGGTGCTGTCACCTAATTGTAACCGTGTTTCCTGTTTTTGACTCCTCGATTCGGATTGACCTTTGCTCCACTTGAGTCAAGATGGACGGCTTATTAGTTGAAATTGGATCTTATGGAGCACATTCGAAATATTGCCATCATCGCGCACGTTGATCATGGAAAAACCACGCTGGTGGATTGTTTACTCAAACAATCTGGGACTTTCCGCGCCAACCAAGCCACCGAAGAGCGCATGATGGATTCGATGGATCTTGAACGCGAAAAGGGCATCACCATTCGCGCCAAGAACGCAGCGTTTAAATACAAGAACTACCACGTCAATATTGTCGATACTCCGGGCCACGCCGATTTCGGAGGCGAGGTTGAGCGCATCATGAACATGATCGATGGGGTCTTGTTGGTGGTGGATGCCTCGGAAGGCCCACAAGCCCAAACTCGCTTCGTCTTGCGCAAAGCCCTCGAGGCGGGTGCCAAACCGATTGTGGTGATTAACAAGATCGACCGCGACAACGTCGCACCCCACAAGGTGCTGGATCTAGTATTCGAACTCTTCGTGTCACTCCATGCCACAGATGAGCAATTAGATTTCCCCGTGATTTACGCCTCCGCAAAACAGGGGTTTGCCAAAGTTGAACTCGATCATGCCAGCGGGACGATGGAGCCGTTGTTTGATGCGATCATCAAACACATTCCACCCCCGCGCGCCTTCGCGGGTGAGCACTTCAAAATGCTCGTGGCGAACCTTGACTACAACGATTACATCGGACGCATCGCCTTTGGTAAGATCCTAGGTGGCAAGGTGAAGATCGGTGACCCTGTCGTTTGCATCCATGGCAGCGGCCAGAAATCACAGTCGAAAGTCACCAAGGTATTTCATTTCGACGGGATGAAACGAGTCGAGATCCAAGAAGCTCATGCGGGTGACATCGTTGGAATCAGTGGTTTCGAAGATGTTTTCATCGGTGAGACCATCACCGACAGCCTTGAAGCCGAGGCCTTGCCTTACAAACCCATTGATCCCCCCACGATTCAAATGGAATTCGCCGTGAACGACGGCCCCTTAGCAGGCTTGGACGGCAAGTTGGTGACTGCGCGCCACATTAGGGAACGCCTAGTTCGGGAAACTCGAACCAACGTGTCTCTCCGCATCGCAGATACGGCCGCTCCGAACATTTTCGAAGTCTCCGGTCGTGGCGAAATGCAAATCGCTATTCTCGTCGAACAGATGCGCCGTGAAGGGCATGAGATCCTCGTATCGCGTCCCGAAGTTCTCTACCGGAAGGATGCCGACGGTAATTTGCTGGAACCTTTGGAAAAGCTCTACCTCGAAATCCCCAAGGATGCGATGGGCGACGTGATGCAAAACCTTGCAGGCCGCAAGGGCGAAATCACCAACATGAATCATCATGGAGACGAGATTTCAATCGAGGCCATCATCCCTACTCGTGGACTGATCGGTTTTGAAACCGACTTGGTCAATCAAACTCGCGGCATGGGAGTCATTAGCCATTTATTTTTCGAATACGGTCCCGATCGCGGAGAGATCGCAGCCCGGAAAAACGGTTCTTTGGTGAGTATGGAAGCTGGCGAAGCAACTTCGTACGCACTCTGCGCGACGCAGGAACGCGGTCGCCTCATGGTCGAGCCCGGTGAACAGATTTACGTCGGCATGATTGTTGGCGAGAACGCGCGAGAAAACGATATCCCCGTCAATCCGTGCAAAGCCAAGCGCCTGACCAATATGCGTTCGCAAGGGGATGGTAAGGGCGTCCAGTTGGATGCTCCGTTGAAGTTATCGCTTGAACGTTCCCTCGAATACATCGGCTCCGACGAATACGTCGAAGCAACACCCCACCATTTACGTTTGCGCAAAAAAATTCTCGACGAGACTCAGCGCAAGCGGGCCTCCCAAAGTCGCGTGTTCAAAATCTTGGACGCATAGTCCAGTGACTCCTCATGAATCGAGAACGTGCATTACGCCAATTTCAAAACTGGCTCACGTTCTCGATTCTTATTTCTGCAACGGTTCTGCGTCAGGATTTAACCCGAAGATCCCTAAAATTTTCGGAAAATCTGTTGACCGATAATAGAGTGTTGCATATGGTCTTCTCCCCAATCGCGGGGGTGTAGCTCAATTGGTTAGAGCGCTGCCCTGTCACGGCAGAGGTTACGGGTTCGAGCCCCGCCACTCCCGCCACTTTCCCGCGTATTCACGGTGTGGTTTTTAGAGCGCAAGCCAGCGAACCTCACCGTTGGCCTGATCGGGCTGCACGGATGGCGTTGAGGTTGGCTCTGGCTACCTTATCTTCTGGGTTGATTGCTAAGGCTCTCTCAAAACTCATCTCTGCTTCTCCGTAGAGACGTAACGACATGTAGATCAGACCCAAGTTACCATGAGCTTCGTAATCGTTCGGATCAAGACGCACCACTGCATCAAACTCCGCACGGGCTTGCGGTAACTGCTTCTGACGCACATAGATCGCTCCAAGCTGGCTGTGGGGCACGGGACTGGTCGGGTCGAGACTGATGGAGGTTCGGAAGTGTTGTATGGCCTCTTCCACTCGACCCAGAACAAAAAGTGCGCTTCCTACCTTGGCATGAGAAACGGCGTCCTGCGGATTTAATTGAAGCTTTAAAAGGCTCGATTCCATAGAATCTCGTGTGAATTTTCCAAAGAAATCCTTCGACAAAACCTCAAGGTCATTCCGGTTGCGTGGCAACACTTGGAACCAGAGCTCTCCCATTTCGTCCGTGGTTTGCAAACCGTACTGGACCCGTTGAGGCGGTTGGTTGGGGTTGTGAATATTTTGCGTGGAGTTGTCAAAACTGAACCGCATGAAGAGCGTTGTGCCTTTGGGCAACGGAATTGCCTGATCATAGAGATAATCACCCTGCCAATCGAAGTCCCACTTCTTGATGAGAAGGAGTTCCTTCCGGAGTCCATTGGGGAGGACTGCCCAGCCTTCGAGTTTTTTTCCCAAATAATGGCAATGTGGATTGATGCGTAACAATTGCACATCCACGGGAAGCACATAACTGTTCGTGATGGTATAATCCGTCTGGCCCGCTGGGATATCGATGGTGTAACGCGCGAGCTTGAGCAGATAGGGTGTATTTGTTGGAGGCCGATCTGTGAAATAAAATCCAACCGAAGGCTGCACCGCTTCCACCTTTCCTGATGGATGGAGGTGGAGTTGCAGGACAAGATCTGATCGCTTTTCTAGCAACCACGAGAGACCTTCCTGAGATTGCATTACGGGCTTGCCAGGCTGCCAACCAAGCGTCTGACCCATTGGCATGTGGACGCTCGGCGGAAGTTCCATTCCATCAAAACCCGGTGGCTGAGAATCACCGGTAAGAAAGCGAGATTGGCGAGTCGCATCGATTTCGACGAAGGCGTGGTGTACAACCTTGTTGTTGCCTGGGCGAAATTCTACGGCACGTACATACCGATTTTCCAGCCCGGGAATCGGGACAACAAAGTTGCGGTAGATATCCTTGCCTTCAGCGGGAAGATTATAGGTAGAAGGTAAACTGACCACTAGATCAGGTGGACCCAACTCCCATTCATCAGGCCATTGTGGGAGTTTGGGCATGGCCTCGCGGGGCCCTTCGGATGCGCCCTCCGCGATCCACTGCTGGATCACTCCCTTTTGTTCCACCGTGAGCGAACGATCCCCAACAAACCGCGCATAACCAGCAGCGGGGAGCCAAGGTGGCATGAATCCAGACTCGAGAACCTCGTGAATCATCTTGGCTCGCTCCTTAACCTCCTGATACGTCAGCAAGGAAAATGGTCCAGCCTGACCGGCACGATGACAGGAAGAACATTTGTTAAAAATGATCGGTGCCACGTCCTGACTGAAAGTCAACGTCTTGGCCGCATGGGGAATGTAGGTATCCTGCTGAACGCTCGCTTTTTTCTTGGATGAAAAATAACCGGCAACAACCGCCACTCCGAAGACCAGCAGAGCGATAAGAATTATTTTAATCCCCGACAAACCTAGCCGTGCCGGCATGGAAACTTCAGGACGAACTTGGCCTGAATTCGCTTTCGTTTTATGCTTCATTGAATCCGATCAATATAACAACCCACCGCCGTGGTGCTGCTCCGCGTCACCTTCCCACCCTGCTCGATCTGCTGCAACACCTGCCGAAGATTATGTTCAGTGGCTTCTGGCCGGGTGCTTCCAAAATCTACATGGCGATTGTCAATGCGCCCGTGATAAACGAGTTTCCCATCGGCGAGAAACACAGCGGCTTCTGGAGTCACGCGAACCTGACTCAAACGCACCAGCGCGTGCGCAGGATCGCGTAGGACATCTTTGGGTAATTGATATTCGCTCTGATGCTTGAGGAGCTCGGGGATCGTTGTCTCAGAATCGGGATAAACCACCCAGAACTTAAAACCACGCGAGGTATACTCCTCGTGCAACCGTCGAATCTCGGGCGCGTACCGATTTGAATTAGGGCAATCCACCTTGCTAAATATGAGCACCACTCCATGACGGGCCTTGCTGGCAAATGGAAATACAGGCTTGCCTTCTAGATCATAACCTACCGCACTCAGTGCCGTGGAGACGACAGGTGTCGAGGTTCGCCGTAAATAGAAGAGTCCAACGCCAACGATCAGCCCGATCACTAAAAGTGAGCCGTAAACTTTAATGGATGCGTTGCGCAAGCTCATCGAGTGGTTCCCAATGTATCAGGCCGGAGGCAGCGGAAAAGAGTTGGCCGCCGATCTTTAGGATCCTGCTTCCGAGTCTCACAATTGTTATCAGTAAGAAGCCAGAAATTCTGATCATCCACGGCTAGACCTTCCATAATTCCAGTGGGGTAACGACTTTGGTACCGATGTTCAGGTAATTTTTCCAGTTTTTTGTAGTGATATTCTGCAAGCACTCGATGCGTGCTAGGGTCAACTTTTAATATCACGTACTGGTGACGACAGAGGACATACAAAAAACCACGATGCCAACAAAGATCGGAATAATGCAAAAAACCGAACCCGCTCCCTCGAGGTGAAACGGCAAAATGATCGATGATTTCAAAAGTGCGAAGATCAACGACAAAAATGCGTGCGGAATTGCGTTCGTTGGCGACATAAAGCCGTTGGTCATCACCCACCGCAACTCCCTCAAAAGAAGCATTCGCGTCGCTGCTAAAGTACCGACGCACTGTCGACCAGTCGATCGGAAGCCTTTCGACCACACCGCGTGAGGGGTCGAACCGCAGTATCCACCGGTTAGCCTCCTCGCAGCTATAAAGCCGACCCTGCGAATCCACGCCGAGACCTTCGGTATCATACCGATCGATTTTTTCATGAGCGAAGGGTCGAAGTTGTAAAGGCGTAAAACAATTCGTCAGCATCGATACACCCGCGACGTGCGATTCAAGACTTCCATCCGTCTTGGAAGGTTGGATATGCCACACTTCAGGGTTGCGATCATGCACCGTCAGAAGCCGACCTCCTTCATCCAAAGCAAGCCCAGAAGTATCAAAACGCATCCCATTGGGCATCGTAACCCGCCAGTAATCGTCCGCTCGGAGTTCGTATTCCACAGGATACCGATCACCCCTCACCGAGGTAACCGAATCGCCGAAAGCAATCACCACCAGCATCAAAAAAAACAACCTAGTGGAGCAAAACAACATCGCCTCGACTTTAACCGAATCCAAGCCACTTCACCAGCAACGCCTGCAAGCCCTGCGCATTAACTCACGGCGTAACACATTTGTTTTGCTCGACGGGCCTGGCACGGTAGGGTGTGGGCTCGTATGCTTCCTCTCACTGAGCTGGATCAAAAATATGTGTGGCACCCTTTCACACAGATGCAAGATTGGTTGGGGCATGAGCCGATCGTGATTACCTCTGGAAAAGGCGCAACGCTTCAGGATTCCAAGGGACGATCGTATCTCGATGCCAACTCTTCGATTTGGACCAATCTGCACGGACACCGGAATCCCGCGCTAGATAAGGCCTTACGCGGTCAATTGGCGAAGGTGGCTCATTCGTCTTTCTTAGGACTGACAAACGAACCTGCGGCGAAATTAGCGGGCGAGCTGGTGCGGTTGGCAAATCCAATCAATTTATCCGAGGTGATGGGTCCCGATGACACGTTGTCCAAGGTGTTTTATTCGGACGACGGCTCGACTGCGATGGAAGTCGCTCTGAAACAGGCATATCAATTCGCTCAACGCAGCGGATTATCGGCGTCGCCACGGTTTCTGTCGTTGGAAGGTGCCTATCATGGAGACACCTTAGGTGCCGTTAGTTTGGGGCATATCGATCTCTTTCACAAAAGTTACGCGAACCTATTGTTCCCCACCGATTCCGTGATGAGTCCCTATTGTTACCGATGCCCCTTTAATCGGGCTGCACCGAAAAGGGCGGATGCGAGGACTTACCGAGTTTGTGAATGGGAATGTGTCGCCAAGGTGGAGGAGGTTTGTGCAACCAAACAGGCCCAAGGCGAGCCCTATACCGCCATGGTGGTCGAACCGGGGTTGCAAGGGGCTGCGGGGATGATTCCGCAGCCGGAAGGGTGGTTACAGCAGGTAAGTAAGGTGCTACGACGGCATGGAACCCAACTCATCGCCGACGAGGTCATGACGGGTTTCGGTCGAGCAACTGTGGACGAGGATAGCAATGGTCAACCCGTGTGGTTTGCATCTCACGCTGAGGGGGTCCAGCCCGATTTCCTAGTGCTGGCAAAGGGCTTGACGGGAGGCTATTTGCCAATGGCTGCAACGTTGACGACTCAGCGTGTGTTCGACGTATTCTTGGGTCGATACGAGGAGTTTAAATCGTTTTTCCATGGGCACAGTTATACCGGCAATGCCCTCGGAAGCGCGGTGGCTTTGGCAAATGTGGAGCTATTGGAAACAAAGCGGACACGGCAACAACGACATCGCCTAGCGGCAGCGTTACGAACCGAGTCGGCAGTGCTCTGGGAATTGCCGCAGGTCGGCGATATGCGACAATGCGGCCTCATTCTGGCAGTCGAGCTGGTGGAAGATTGGAAAACTCGCAAACCATTGGCACTCAAGGATAGAGCTGGGTTTCGGGTCTGCGAAGCTATGGCGCGTCGAGGCGTGTTGACACGACCCATCGGCAACGTAATCGTGGTGATGCCCCCCTATTGCACAACTCCCTCCCAAGTTCAGCAGATATTGACCTGCCTCCATGATTCGATCGTTGAGATTTTTCCCAATCATCCAAAAAACTCAGAAAAACTTGAGAAACATTGAAACATTTGCAGGGCTTCCGGTGTCTAACAGGTATCAATTACCCACGGTGCGTTGACGAAAACGCCATCTAGTGGGCTTTGAAAATGAGGTGTTAGATGGAAACGGAAGAAGTTTTAGCAAATGAAGTGATGAAGCAGTTTGGGTTGCGGAGGGTGGAGGGTGTCTTCTACGCCGATGTGCACGTGTGCGGAAGTGCCAAGGCAGTTTGTGTGGCCCTGCACGGCGCACGAACCTTGCTCCAAGCAGTCGATGCCTTGGTCGCGTTTGATCATCCCGCTCCAATTCTCCCAGTCGCTGCTTAATCGTCCCGCCGACCCATTCACGATGGCTTGTTCGGATCCTTGCCATGGGTTACTCTAAAAACGTGATTGATGATGTGGCGTTAGATCAGGTGCTCCAGAAAGTCTGGGATGGCGGTCGAATTGGGGCCGGAGAGGCGTTAAAGTTACACAGCTTGCCTCTGGGGGAGCTAGGGGCACTGGCTGATCGCCGCAGAGATCTCGCGAAGGCTCAAGCTTACAGCGGCAAAGGCAACCAAATCGTCACTTACATTGTGGATCGGAACGTGAACTACACGAACGTCTGTAATGTTTATTGCAAGTTCTGCGCCTTTTACCGCACGGAACGGGATACAGATGCTTACGTCATTACCCATCCGGAAATCGATCGAAAGATTGAGGAAACAATCGCACTCGGCGGGACGCAGATTCTGATGCAGGGCGGCCATCACCCCAAGCTCTCGATGCAGTGGTATCTCGATTTGTTGGGGCATATCAAAACCAAATTTCCTCAAGTAAACATTCACGGTTTCAGCCCCAGTGAATTCATCCATTTTCAGGAAGTATTCGCGCGCCCCGTCGAGGAAATCATCCGCGAGTTCGTCAAAGCAGGATTGGGTTCGATTCCCGGGGGTGGTGGAGAAATTCTAGTCGATCGCGTCCGAAAAAAAATCGCCCCCCTCAAGGCCATGAGCGACGAGTGGCTCGGCGTGATGGAAACCGCACATCGGCTGGGACTCGCCTCCACCGCGACGATGATGTTCGGACATGTGGAAACCTTGGAGGAACGAATCGAACACCTCGACCGAGTGCGAAGACAGCAAGATTCCACTCGCGGATTCACCGCGTTCATCGCGTGGACATTTCAAGCGGAGAACACCAAGCTGCGAGCACCAACCGTGGGAGCTCACGAGTATTTAAAGATGCAAGCGTTGAGCCGAATTTATCTCGATAACATCCCAAATATACAAAGCTCATGGGTCACCCAAGGGCCTGAGATTGGACAGGTTGCCCTCAAATACGGAGCCAACGACTTAGGCAGCATTATGATTGAAGAAAACGTGGTCTCACAGGCAGGAACCACCTTCAAAATGGGTGTCGCCGACATGCGACGATTGATCGAAGATTTGGGTTTTGAAGCGAAACAGCGAGATAATTGGTATCAACTGCTGAACTAAAAAATCCAACCAAAACAAGTGGTGGAGGCGGCGGGAGTTGAACCCGCGTGCTTGACTAATTTACCAGCCGTGACTACATGCTTAGTCAGGAGAGAGTTGTCTGCGATGCGATACCGTCCCGACCCGAGTCGCACTACATAGTCCGCATGCAAAATTTCGGGCAAGTCGCGCGCAGTCTCCACGATTACCCTAACCTGCTATAGCGTTCATCCACCTGAGCAGGTATGCGGCGGCGAACGTCGTGGCACTTAGGCCGCGAGAGCTAGTTCTTCGTTAGCTTTTAATTTTTGGTTCGGTGATTTACGAGGCCAACGTACCATCCTCGGCATGCCACCTCTGGCGCGTTCTTCAAGTCGAAACCAGTACGCCCCCATCCAGTGACCTTTCTAATCTACATTCAAAACTCATTTATTCAAGAAAGATCCGAAGCGATTACGCCCCCAGGGGACTGATCCCAACAAAAATATATTTTGATTTTTCGCTCCGGAGGGTTAGCATTTGTATCATGGTGGTTGTTGAATCCAATACAGATAAAAAAGAATTGCGAACCACCCCTGCGGGGGTTGTTCGAGTTTTTTTTCTTCTGTTCTTGGTCAACATCATTCCTCTGCATCTCTTACGTGAGCCGCATTGTAAAGAGATTGTCCACCTAGCCCAAGCTGCGTGCACGGGTCCTGCTGCGGAAAGTGCCCGGGATCACATTCAGCACGAGGCGGAGCATATGCCTCATCCTTCGTGTGAGCATTCGATCCAGATTTGCCCGAAGTCGAG